>SOEU01000004.1 GCA_021646415.1 Candidatus Brocadia sp. | reverse complement strand
TGTGATATCGATAGTCACTTATCATATTATTTCAGCTTGAAACAACTCGCTTTTGAAAAATAGTGCCTGCTAGGGTTTCTTTTTCAAACTTTTTTGTCAAAGAACAGTTTCATTTGGCACAGTCTGTACGTTTGTCCGTGCCACCCGATCATTATTATTACGATTATTACGCTCATGCTTCTTCCTGGTATTACTGATTCTCAACAGGCGACCACATCGCCTGATGCTTGAGTATTTTCCATCTCCTCTTTATTTCAGCTTCGGCTTGTTTTGCCAGTGCCGCCGCAACTTCTGGTTTGCTTGCCCTCAATGCCCTGTACCGGTTTTCATTGTATGCATATTCCTCAAAGGAGATGGTCGGTTCCTTACTGTCGATGACCAGTGGGCTCTTCCCCTGGGCTTCGAGTTCGGGGTTATAGCGATAAAGAGGCCAGTAACCGCAAGCCACTGCCTTTTTCTGTTGTTCGATTCCCCTGCTCATATCGATGCCATGCGCAATGCATACTGAATAAGCGACTATCAATGCAGGGCCATTGTATGCATCGGCCTCAGAAATTGCCTTCATTGTCTGTACGAGATTTGCCCCAAAGGCCACCTGGGCAATATACACATTGCCGTAGGTAGCCATCATCATACCAATATTCTTTTTGGGAGTCCTCTTTCCTCCCGCCGCAAACTGTGCAATCGCTCCAAGAGGGGTCGCCTTTGACATCTGACCACCGGTATTCGAATAGACCTCGGTATCCATAATAAGGAGTTTCATATTCTCACCTGATGCCAGCACATGGTCTACCCCGCCATAACCGATATCATAGCCCCACCCGTCACCACCAATCGCCCATACTGATTTCTTGACCAGGTAATCGGCAAGGGAAAGGAGGCTCCTTGCCTCAGGGGAAGTATCTTGCGACAATCTCTTTTTCAACTCTTCAACACGAGCCCTCTGTGCATTAATGCCCCCCTGTGTGGATTGATCGGCATTTTTCAGTGAGTCAAAGAGTTCTTTTGCATCTGAATAGGAAGGGTTCTTTGAAAACCTATCCGTCAATTCAATTGCTTGTGCATAAAACTTGTCCACCGTCTGTCTCATGCCAAGACCAAATTCGGCAGTATCTTCAAACAATGAATTCGACCATGCCGGTCCTCTGCCATCGGCCCCCTTTGTGTATGGGGTTGTTGGCAGATTGCCACCGTAAATAGAAGAACAGCCCGTAGCGTTTGCAATAAGCAAACGATCGCCAAACAACTGAGTAAGCAATTTTATATAAGGGGTTTCTCCACAGCCAGGGCACGCACTGCAATACTCAAAGAGAGGTTTCACGAACTGGCTTCCTTTTACCGATTTTACGTTAAATTTTGCAGGATCGGTTTCGGGCAGACTGAGGAAGAACTTATAATTCGCTGCCTCCTGATGCCGCAGTGGTTCCTGGAGTCTCATGTTGATTGCCTTAAAGTCCGGAATCTTCTTCCCTTCGGCATCCTTTTTCTGCCCGGGGCAGTTGTACACGCAGGAACCGCAGCCAGTACAGTCTTCAGGCGCTACCTGAACGGTAAATTTAAGCCCGTTGAGTTCTTTACCCATGGCATCAATGGATTTAAATGCAGGAGGAGCGTCCTTTAACAATGATGGGTCATATGCCTTTATCCTGATGGTTGAGTGAGGACAGACAAATGAGCATTGACCGCATTGTATGCAGATATCAGGCTCCCATATCGGGATGTATACCCCTATGTTTCGTTTCTCATACTGGGTGGTTCCCGTTGGCCAGGTCCCATCGGCAGGTATAGCCGAAACGGGCAGGGAATCCCCTTTGTCGGTAATCATTTTCGCCGTTACCTTCCTGACAAATTCAGGTGCATCTTCAGGTACAGGCGGCCGCATCCTGATCTTGCTCGTAACCCTGCCTGGTATCTTCACCTCAACAATATTTTGCAGTGCCTTATCCACTGCAGCATAGTTCATATTGACAACTTCCTCACCCTTTTTTATATAAGTCTTTTTAATCTCGGTCTTGATCGCTTTGATAGCGTCTTCTTTGGGAATAATACCAGAAATAACAAAGAAGGCAGTCTGCATGATCATATTGATCCTTGAACCGAGTCCAAGCTCATCAGCGAGAGAAATAGCGTCAATAATATAAAACTTCATCTTTTTGGAGATAAGATGCTCCTGTACCTCAACCGGTAAAGTATCCCAGATCTCGTCCTTATTATGTGAGGTGGTGAGCAGAAATGTTGCTCCTTCCTCAGCGTGGGACAACATGTCAATCTTCTCAAGGAAAGCGGGGTTATGGCAGGCAATGAAATTCCCCTTTGAAACGAGATACGGTTTGAATATCTTCTCTTTTCCAAATCGCACGTGGGATACCGTAGTGGAACCTGACTTCTTAGAATCATAAACAAAGTAACCCTGTGCGTAATTGTCTGTTTCCGACCCTATAATCTTAATGGTATTCTTATTGGCACCAACGGTACCGTCAGCGCCCAAGCCGTAAAAGAGGGCACGAAAATCTCCACTTCCTTCTATATTAAAGGACTCATCATATTCAAGACTGGTACCGGTGACATCATCATGAATGCCGATGGTAAAATGGTTCTTTGGCTTGTTCCGTGAGATATTATCAAAGACAGCTTTTACCATAGCCGGGGTAAAATCTTTCGAACCAAGACCGTAACGGCCCCCAACAATTATTGGGTAATCCGTAAACTTGGCCGTCCCCCTTTCTGTTGCTTCGCCTATGGCAGTCCTGACATCGAGGTATAACGGCTCACCTATCGCACCAGGTTCCTTGGTGCGGTCAAGGACGGCAATCGATTTGACACTCTTTGGTAAACTATTAACAAAGGCATCGATATCAAAGGGTCTAAAGAGTCTTACCTGAACAAGCCCCAGTCTTGCCCCTTTTGTATTCAGGGCATGAATCGTATTGAATACCGTCTCCCCTGATGAGCCCATCGTCACAATGATACACTCGGCGTTCGGATCGCCAGAGTATTCAAAGAGCTTATATTGTCGTCCGATTTTTTGGGCAAATTTATCCATTACCTTCTGAACGATATTTGGTGTTGCATTATAGTATTTATTTACTGTTTCTCTTCCCTGGAAATATACGTCGGGGTTTTGTGCCGTACCGCGTATATGCGGCCGATCTGGGGTAAGCCCCCGCATGCGATGGGCTATGACCAGGTCATTATCTATAATTGCCCGCATATCGTCAAAAGAGACCTCCTCAATCTTCTGTACCTCGTGGGATGTCCTGAACCCATCGAAGAAGTGCATGAAGGGTATCCTGGACTCAAGTGTTGCAGCCTGGGCAATTAAGGCAAAATCCATTGCCTCCTGCACATTTCTTGAGCATAACATGGCAAAACCGGTAGACCGTGCAGCCATAACATCAGAATGGTCACCAAAAATAGACAATCCCTGACATGCCAGGGAACGGGCGGTTATGTGAAACACCGTTGGGGCAAGTTCTCCGGCAATCTTGTACATGTTCGGAAGAAGCAATAAGAGCCCCTGAGAGCACGAAATAGTGGTTGCCAGTGCGCCCGTTGTCAATGACCCGTGCACTGCCCCTGCAACCCCTGCCTCTGACTGCATCTGGCTTACCTTCGGTACCGATCCCCAAATATTCACCTGTCCTGCTGCAGATTTTGCATCACAGATCTCTGCGATGGGCGATGAAGGGGTTATCGGATAAATTGTAATAATTTCATTGGTGGCATGCACTACATGTGCACACGCCGTGCAGCCATCAACTGTTACCATCTTACGGCTCATATAATATTCTCCTTGCTGATTTAACGTATTTATCCAAAAAACGTAGCAACGTAACACTTTAAACCACAAAGTTAACAGAGTTTTTTTATTTAAAATTCCATTCGTCTTGCCCTTTATGTCTTTGTAGTTAAGTGGTATTTAGTATTTTTATAACAACCAGCATACAATATTTTTCACATTTTGTCGAGTAAAGAGTAAATGTATTGACCCAATATTTTTTTCTATGTTATTAAGATGTTTGATAATTTTAGAAAGCATTTATCGGTATTGTATTTATAAAATCTGTGTCTCAATTTATTCGACCTGCATATTTTGATAAAGTCTTATATATCTTTTTGCTTGACAGGGTTAATTGATTGTGTTAGTTTGTTACAAATTTATGTCTTTAACATAGTTAGATACTATTTATAAATCCGAAAGGAGGTTACTTAAAAGATAAAAGGGAAATTTAGAGGATAATAAAATAATAATTTGGAGTATTTGCATTTAATTTAGTAGGTTATATATAATCTATAAATGTTCTTGCTAAGTGCAAAAGCAAATTTAGTTAAAAATATACGGGAGAAAGCGAAATGAAAGCGTACAAAAAGTATATGGCCGAGTTAGTTGGAACATTTGCGCTTGTGTTTATAGCGGCTGGCTCTGTATGCGCCGATTTTTATTTGAGGCAAGCAGGCGGGCAAGGACTGGGTCTATTAGGTATTTCTATCGCATTTGGCGTAGTGGTAATCGCCGTTATTTATGCCACGAGTTATGTGTCCGGTTCCCATGTCAATCCGGCGGTGACTATATCATTTTGGATCAGCAGACGGATGGATCCCAATACGGCAATTATGTACATTGTCTCTCAGATTGCCGGTGCAACATTGGCAGGACTCGCGTTAAGAACCCTGTTTCCCGATGCGCTCAAGACCGTATATTTAGGAACATGTATGTTGTCGCCCGGGGTTTCTATTGGGCGTGGGATATTGATGGAATTTATTATTACCTTTCTTTTGGTTTTTACCATTTACGGGACACTCGTAGACAGAAGGGCATCCGCGGGATTTGCCGGGGTGGCAGTTGGACTCGTGGTACTCTTTGGAGCAATGATTGGTGGTACGATCAGTGGCGGTGCAATGAACCCAGCCCGCGTGTTCGGTCCAGCCATCGCGTCAGGGCAGTTTACCCATCACTATGTCTGGTGGATTGGCCCAATCCTGGGAGGAATTGTCGCGGGGTTTGTTTACGATCAACTCTTTGCTGAGACCAGAAAATAATAATTACGACCAGATAAAATTAGGCTTATTGGTAACAATAAATAAATTTAGAAACTGGTTTGAAACAAAAGAGCGGCAACGTATAAATCTGATTTATACGTTGCCGTTTTCATTGAGAGAAAAAACTCTTGTTTGATATTGATGCTATACTAAAGATTATTGAGCAAGAAAACAGGCGGTTTATTGAACCCGTCGTTACAACGATTTCCAGGGAACTGACGCCGTTCCATGTCCTCATTTCCTGTCTCTTAAGCCTAAGGACAAAGGATCAGACCACCCGTGAGGCTTCGATGCGGCTCTTTGCCGCGGCCGACAACCCGGGAGATATGATAAAGATTCCTACCAAGAAGTTAGAAAAACTCATCTATCCTGTGGGGTTCTACCGGATAAAGGCAAAGAAGATCAAGGAGATTTGTAAGGTATTAATTGAAAGATATGATGGAAAGGTGCCGGACGAAATCGATGAATTATTGAAACTCAATGGTATTGGCCGTAAGACGGCAAATTTAGTGGTAACTCTGGGGTATCAAAAGCCCGGCATCTGTGTTGATACCCACGTTCATCGGATTACCAATCGATGGGGATATATTAAAACGAAGAATCCACACGAAACCGAATTTGCCCTCCGTGAAAAACTCCCCAGAAAATACTGGCTTACCATCAATGACCTCCTCGTTACCTTCGGTCAAAATATCTGCGTCCCTATCTCGCCAAAATGTAGTATCTGCCCGATCAATATCTATTGCAAAAAGGTGGGAGTAACAAGACATCGATAATCGATGTGGTTTTGGCGCCCCCAGCAGGACTCAAACCTGATTTCGAGTTTTTTGGAGTTCTTTGATTTGTGTGTGTTTTGTGATATATGTATTTTAATATGGGTGAGTTACGACCTACAATTTTGTTAACACTTACTAACGAATATAAATAAAAAGCGCTGGTTTTTATGAATTGTGATCACAAAATATTTTGCAATTTAGTGAAATAATAAAGACGATCAGCAGGAGTATGGCGAGGTTACTCATTAGCGATTTCTTCCTCTAAAATTTATGCCCAAATAAAAAGTGATATGGTTGTTAACATTCCTATGATTATTACCGGGATATCCCATTTTCCTTTAACAAATTTCCGATTACTGAAAGCAAGGCTATTCCTTTGCTTATGTCGTAAAGATATTTTGCTGCACTTTCGCGTTGTTTTCTATTTATAATACTGTTTCTCTTTTGTTGGGTTCACTTCGCCCTTCACGCACTTAGGACAGGCTTAACCCAATCTACATTCACTTCCGGTCAAAATATCTGCGTCCCATCTCCCCGAAATGCAATATCTGCTTGGTTAATATCTACTGCAAAAAGGTGAGAGTAACAAGGCATCGATAATCGGTGTGGCTTGGCGCCCCCAGCAGGATTCAAACCTGCAGCCTTTGGCTCCGGAGGCCAACGCTCTATTCAATTGAGCTATGGGGGCTGTATCGTGAGCTTTAGTTAGAATTCTACAACAATAGCAAATTTGAAATCAAGGTTAAACTTTACTAAAGGTATTCCTGATTTTTTAAGTAATTTGTCATCTGGAGTAAAGGGCAAAAAGGTGTGTCCCCACACCAAAACGTACATACGCTTCCATGTTATTTTGTTTTGGTGTGGGGACGCACCGAAACATCCAAAATATTTTTATGGTTTTCCGGGTGCCGCAGGAGCAGTATGATAACTGCGGCGAATTGTCCACTTAAGCTAATCCGTATTTCTCAATATTCCTGTCCGCAATTTCCTGGATCTTCTGTATCTCTTCCTTCCCATTCGGTGACTTGAAGAGATGGGCAAAACGGCCCTGGATCTTCAGGTATTCTTCCACCAGAGTTTTTGGGGTAGTAACCTTTCTTACCTTTGTTACTTTGCCATTCTCAATCTCAAAGATGGGGTAAAGGCCTGTCAGTACGGCTAATTTGGCGACCTTGATGGTCATCTGGGGATTCGATCTCCAACCCAGTGGACACGGGGAATGGATTTGCAGATATTTTGGGCCCGTTACAGAGAGTGCCTTTTTTACCTTGTTTTCAATATCTTTCGGGAATGCCACAGAGGCCGTTGCGACATAAGGAATGTTATGTGCAGCAGCAATGCCGGGCATATCTTTTTTGTTGTGTTTATTCCCCCACGAAAACTCTCCATAAGGGCTGGTCGTCGTCATGCAATCGAAGGGTGTCAAACCGCTACGCTGCACGCCGGTATTCATGTACGCCTCATTATCGTAACAAACGTAAAGAATATCGTGCCCCCTTTCCAGCATACCGCTGAGTGCCTGGAGGCCAATATCGGCCGTTCCGCCGTCACCACCCTGTGCAATGACTTTTGCCTCGTTCTGTCTTCCCAATGCCTTCAGGGCAGCCTCGATACCGGATGCCACGGCAGCCGAATTTTCAAATAGTGAGTGGATGAAAGGAACTTCCCATGAAGATTGAGGAAACCGTGTGGTAAAGACCTCCAGACACCCCGTGGCATCTGTTACAATTACATTGGAACCAGCCGCACCCAGTACGAGCTTTGCGGCAAGTGCTTCACCACATCCAGTACAGGCGGTGTGCCCGGAAGCTAAGAGTGTTTGACACGATTGTTCCTTTGATGCTGTAAGTGTTGTAGTCATAAAATTATTTACCCCCAATTAATGCCTCGTTGAGTCCAACAAATTTCTCTTCGAATGTACCCTTCACAGTATCTTTAATGATGTGATGTACTGTGTCGGCGGTGATATCCCGGCCACCAAGCCCCAGAATAAACCCGTTAATCTTGGGTGTCTTGGGTTTGCCGTAGAATACGCTCTTGATTTCGTTTACTAATATGCCACCATAACCAAGGGAGACTGCTTTTTCCAGCACGGCAATCTCTTTTACATGATTTAATGCATTGTAAATTTCATCCTTCGGAAAAGGCCGAAATGAACGGACTTTAAGAACACCAATTGTCTGCCCCTTTGCCCGTAACTCATCGACAACGTCCTTCAGTGTCCCGATAACAGAGCCCATAGCCACGAGTACCAGAGAGGCGTCTTCAACTTTATACGTATCAATAAGTCCACCCTGAAAACGGCCGAACTGGTTATGGAAATCGGCCGCAACATCACCGATAACCTGTAACGAGGTGCGCATCGTCTTTTCAATAAAGTAGCGTGTCTCCATGTACCCGTCCGGACCCACCATTGTTCCAAAGGTAAGCGGATTTTTCGGTGTAAGATAATATTGGGGTTTGAATGGCGGCAGGAATTTATCGGCCTCTTCCTGCGAGATAAGTTCAATGGGTTCAAATGAATGAGTGAGGACAAATCCATCCATACAAACCATAATGGGAAGCATGACATCCTTATTTTCGGCGATCTTAAATGCCTGTAAATGCATATCGCTTGCTTCCTGGTTATCTTCTGCGTAAAGCTGTATCCAACCGCTGTCACGAGCTGTTAAAGAATCCTGCTGGTCATTCCAGATGTTAATAGGGGCAGACACGGCCCGGTTGACACACGTCATGACGACAGGAAGCCGCATGCCGGCAATATTGTAGAGTACCTCGATCATGAGTAAAAATCCCTGTGAGGTCGTGGCGGTATACGTCCTGGCCCCTGTTGCACTTGCACCCAGGGCTACGGATGCCGCGGAATGTTCGCTTTCCACATTGACATATTCTGTTTTGAGTTCTCCGTTAGCCACCAATTCCGAAAGATGCTCCACAATATGGGTTTGCGGTGTAATAGGATAAGCTGAAATCACATGGGGCCTGCAGACACCCACAGTTTTCGCTACTGCAATTGAGCCTTCAATAAATGTAGTACTCATTACTTTTCCTCCACTACCATTTCGATATCGCTTGAAGAACATTCTTCAGCACATATTCCACAACCTTTACAATACGTATAATCTACCGAGTATTTCTTTTTTTCTACCATGGTAACACAACCCTCGGGACAATAGATTTTGCAAAGGCCGCAACCAACGCACTTTTCCTGATGGAAGACCGGCTTAAAATTTCTCCAGCCACCGGTTTGGTTAGCCTTACTGGTACCTGCCTTTGCAATGGCGCCTAAATCTAATCTCATAATGACTCCTTTTTAATAAAATCAAAAGCCTTCATGACGGCTGCAATATTTTTTTCCCCGACCGAACCTGGAAATTTATGGTGAATCGCCTTCCGGATACCTTCCAGGCTGATTTCCCCTGTAGCAGCGGCAAATGCCCCCAAAAGGGTCGTATTCATTATTGGTCGTCCAATCACCTCTAAGGCAATTTCCATAGCCGGAATCGTTTTTACCTTTACCTTTGTGTTAATACCGAGATCAGTAGCCTTTTTCTTTGAATTTATAAGCAGTAATCCATCTTCTTGTAATCCATCCAATACATTAATTACTTCTAATAAAGTGGGGTCTTGCACGATCACATAATTCGGTTTATACACCTGGCTCCGGATACGGATTGGCTTGTCACTGATTCTCACAAAGGCCTGAACCGGCGCTCCCATTCTTTCTGATCCAAATGACGGAAATGCCTGTGCATATTTCCCGTCACTATGGGCTGCAAAACCCAATAATTCTGCCGCGGTAACAGAACCTTGCCCTCCGCGTCCATGAATCCTTATTTCGATCAATGGATA
Organism: Candidatus Brocadia sp.; assembly: GCA_021646415.1. NCBI lineage: Bacteria > Pseudomonadati > Planctomycetota > Candidatus Brocadiia > Candidatus Brocadiales > Candidatus Brocadiaceae > Candidatus Brocadia > Candidatus Brocadia sp. The sequence continues at coordinate 176,020 of SOEU01000004.1, read as the reverse complement.
TACACCTCCCATCTGCGTATACTATTTAACTTTTGTTTATCATACACTTTTTAAAATTACCCGAGCCGGGCTTCCATCACCGTCTTTTATTTTTAGTGGTAGTGCAATCAGTTCATAGTTCCCGGCATTTACATTGCTCAGATCAAGCCCTTCGATGATAATTACACCATTTTTTAAAAAAGTATGGTGTGTCTCGGCGGCTTTGTTTCCGAATCTTTCGATTGAAAGATAATCTATCCCCACAAGTTTTACATCACAATCTACCAGGTACCGGGCAGCTTCTCTGGTGATATAAACAAAATCTTTTTTAAACCCGAAAGACTTCCAATAGGTGGAGTTAATGGTCTTAAAAATGACTTTTTTGCAATTAATTAATTTTAATGATTTTAGATCCGATAAATCAATCTTTTCTTTATTTTTTATCTCAAATACCGTTGCGTTTCCCATGAGAAGATCTAATGGTATTTGATCGACCTTAATGCCATCTTCTTCGAAATGATAGGGAGCGTCAATGTGCGTGCCGCAATGCGAACCGAATGTTAGTTCAGATACATTGCATGAGTTGCCTTGAGAAATCATACCTGTTTTTCGAATGGATACGGCGGGGTCTGCAGGCCATGTGACAAGGGTGTCCGATATGGTAAGTGTGACGTCATAAAAATTCATTTCAGAAATCCCCTCTGGTCATGAAAGAAACGATATTATATCTTCCAGAGTGAGGCGTTTTGATATTTTCAGAAGTGTCTTAGCAATGGGGAATAATAGGGGAGTGATTGTTTTCTGTTGGGTGAAATGGGGGACATTGTATTTTACATTGTGGATGCGCATAGAGAGACGGCGTCAGCGGGCGGTAAGGGTTGCTGCAAATTTTAGCATTTCGCTTTTGTTAATATCTGAGGTAAGGCAATATGTGATACCTTCTTCTTCCCATAATACGGAGTTAAATCCCCGTCGATTTCCTATATAAAATTCTTTCGTGCCCAATTTGACTCTTTCAAGATTTCTGATTGGAATACGGCTATTGCGTACAACTTGGAGTGATAATTTATTGCCCCCTTTGTCGAAAAGAACACAGGAACTGCTTGTTCCAGAAAATCTGACAGGTGATCCTCCCATGACACTAATTTTTTCTGCGTTGAGCACCGGAGACGAATTGCTAAGGTTGGTATTTATTGTATTCCCAAGATATTTATTGACATTGCCCACAACAGAGGTCTTTTCATTAAATACTAAATTGTCATTTACTGCCACGACATGATTTTTTACTGCATCATCAACAATAGTTATGGAATCATTACCATAATAATTTGCATAATAAAAAATGCCTCCTGATACTAAAATAAGAATGGATGCCGCGATAGCAACGGTACGCGATGAAAATAATTTGTGTATTCCTGCCTTTTGTTTATAAACATCTCCTCTGTTTGCACGTTCCGTATCATCTGCAGCGAGGGAATCGAGACCTTCTATAATCCTCTCACGGAGGAATGCGGGCGCTGTTGTGTTTATGCAGTATGCTTTTACAAGGGTCCGAACACCCTTTTCAAATTCGTACCTTTGATGGCATACCTCACAATGATCAATATGCTTTTTAATTCCAAAATAATGAGATTTATCCAATTCCTTATCCATGAACTCATGAAAATATTTGTTAGCTTCAATGCAAGACATCATTTCCCCCTTTTAATAAAACCTCTGTCTTTAGCATATTCCCACAGACTCTTCTGGAGTAACTTTCTCCCCCGATTCAGTCTCGATTTTACAGTTCCTATTGGCACGTTTGTAATTTCCGAAATGTCTTTATACGATAATTCTTCCACATCTGAAAATAAAATCGCTTCACGGTATTCAATCGGCAAGCTATCTATCGCGCGCTTTACATCATCATCCAATAAACTACTCAGATCAGTATACTTACTCTCCAGGGTATCGACTGCTTCCCCGGATTTGGCTTCCTGCTCATAGGTCATATTGGTGTTAACCGATTCAATATCTTCGAAAAAAACTTCACCCGGCATACTTGTCGATTTCCGGTATTTATTGATAAAAGTATTTCGGAGGATCTTAAAAAGCCATGCTTTTATATTTGTCCCTTTTTCAAAGGTATCAAAAAATCGATACGCTTTTAAATACGTTTCCTGGACAAGATCTTCAGCTTCCTCTTTATTAAACACCAGACGTAAAGCCATGTTATAGAGGGAATCGATATGCGCCATTGCGCTCTCTTCAAATTCTTTTCTTCTGTTATTCTCTTCCCTCATTGCTTGATTTCCTTTGTTTTTAACAATAAAACTTTGAATAAGGTTCCTTATTCTTTTTATTTATAATATTGTATAAATCTACATTCACAACCTCAAAATGGCATGGGATTTGTTTGTGGATTTTGCTCTTATCCACTAGCTAAAATGAGGCAAGCAATATTTATGATGAAAAGGCGTAAGGTATGATTTAAGGCTCCACCGCAATGCCGTGAGAGGCTATCTTTTGGACCCGTATTTTACGGTGGTTTACCCTATGTTAGATTTGTACTTTTCTCTTTGAGAATGTACGTTTCCTAGCAAAGACGGGTTCCCAAGATATTTGATATAGGTCCTTAAAAATAACACCTCAAACACGTACATGGCAGAGCCTCAACCAAAGTTGCGGTTATCTTAGCAATTAATTCAACTCCGGGCAAGTAAAAAGTTGCATTGACGGATTTTCTTGACATAAAGCCCCGGTGCGGATAACATGAAAAACATGAAATTTGGAGCAAGCTATTTTGGGAGCAGGATATTACGTCACGTTCGTGAAGACATGAAAAAAATGATTGACGACGGATGTAATTTTGTCGTTCACACCATGAGTGAACACGACATTACATACCATACGGGAACAATGGTCGATATCGTAAAGGCAAGTTGCGAGGTTGGCTTGGAAGTCTTTCTCGATCCTTGGGGTATAGGACGCGTATTTGGCGGAGAGTCATTTTCTACCTTTGTTAAGACCTATTCCAATTGCAGGCAGCAATTAAATTTTACCGAGGGTGAAATAAAGGTATACAAGGCGTGTTTGAATTCAAAAACGTTCCGGGATACCATGACAACCTGGATTGAACTTGCAGCAAAAACGGGCGCAGAAGGCGTTTTTTGGGATGAACCGCATTTGTTTTTCGGAGAGTTTACTCCCTTGTTTGGTGGCAAAAAGAGGGATATTTGGGGGTGTACCTGTGAAATTTGTAAAGATATCTTCAAACAGCAGTACGGCTATGGGATGCCGTTAGATTTTACAGATGATGTAAAGGCATTCCGTCAAATGACCATTGTTCATTTTCTTGAATACCTCGCAAATGCGTCGGCAAAGAAGGGACTGAAGAATTCAGTATGTTTATTTCCCACAACCGATCCGAGATACGGCATTTATGAGTGGGAAAAAGTTGCCATGATTAAAAGTATGGACATCTTTGGAAGCGATCCCTATTGGTATGCTTATCAGCAAGACGTAACTGATTTTGTACACCGTATCTCCAATGAGGTGCTTACACTCTCAAAAAGGTATAACAAAGAGCCACAGATATGGATACAGGGCTATCGGGTGCCTGCAAACAGAGAAGAGGAGATTGTGACAGCAGTGGATGTGGCTTATAAGTCGGGAATTCGTAACATCGCTACCTGGAGCTTCGAAGGTACAGACTGCATGACGTATGTCCGGTCTGAACGCCCTGATGTCGTTTGGCAAAATGTTCGTAGCGCTTATCTAAAATATAAAGATAAATAATAGTTCAGTTCATTCGTGGCTAAATGATTACCGGTAATGAACGATAAAATAAAAGAAATTGCAAACCAGTCCTTGCAGAATGAGCCAATCAGTCGTGATGATGCCCTTTATCTCATGCAGGTAGACGGTGATGAAATCTATGATGTATGGTATTGGGCTAATCAGATTCGTTTACGGTATTTTGGCCATTCTGTAAAGGCATGCTCCATTGTCAGCGCAAAACAGGGACGATGTACAGAAGATTGTAGTTTTTGTTCTCAATCAGCCCGCTACCATACCGGCATAGAAGAATTCCCGCTTATTGATACAAACAAAATACTAGATGTTGCCAGATGTGCTGAGCAAACAGGTTCGAGTTCCATCGGTATCGTTACCAGCGGGCGTGGAATAAGTAGCTCTCGTGATCTCAGGAGTATCTGCACATCAATTGAAAAAATTGCGAAGAATACTTATGTCCATCCGCATGGTTCCTTTGGGATATTGACCAGAGAAACCGCTGAATCTCTAGTTAAATCAGGATTAAAGCGGCTTAACCACAACCTGGAAACATCTGAAAGATTTTTCCCAAACGTATGTTCGACGCATACATTTTCGGATCGAATGAATACCATTCGTATTGCAAAAGAGGTTGGACTAGAAATATGCAGCGGAGCAATTTTTGGCATTGGAGAAGGAATAGAGGACCGTGTTGGTCTGGCATTCACATTAAAGAATCTGGACGTCGATGTCGTCCCCATTAATTTTTTACATCCGGTATCAGGTACGCCATTGGAGAACAGTGTCCCGTTGACGCCTATGGAAGCGCTAAAAATTATTTCTGTATTTCGATTTGTCTTACCCGACAAAGAAATTAAGATAGCAGGCGGTCGAGAAAGGAACCTGAGGGACTTACAATCATGGATGTTTTACGCTGGTGCTAATAGCACGATGATCGGAAACTACTTAACGACAACGGGTCGAAAGGTTGAGGACGACTTTCAGATGATCAAAGACCTGGGATTAAAATTTTAGATTTCGTCGTGAGCGCTCAGTCGAACGATTTACGATTTCAGATTTACGATGTTTTCAACCTAATGTGCTCTTTCTTGAGCAGAAGATGCATGGGTGTTTGTTCTAAGAATAATTTCTGTCTTATAACCGTGTAACATCCTGTACGTAAGAAAGTAGGTGAGGGGATTTACAGAGTTAAATAGCTGATCAAAAAAGAGATGGATGGCGAAACCCAGGGTCGTAAAGGATAAAAGATAATGAAAATGAGTAACGAAACACAGAGATATCAATATCAACAAGAGTTCGTAGCTGTGGAAATATAAATAAGTCTTCTTTATTTCACCATTGTCCATGGCATCCAAAAATCTTCTGACACTAAAGCGTCTGCACCCGTTTCTGTAAAAATCCCATATATGATCAACGTCTATCAACCACCCTGCCAGAAACGATGCAAGGCTGGGAAAAATTGTCTTGGTTGCCAGAAAGGTAGTAGCACCCGTAATAAGAGACAGATTAAAATGATTTATTGGCTTCATACAGATTTCCTCCAAAGAAAGAATAGCGGTCGTAAAGGCATCACGACTGTTGTATTATAATAGCGACACAGGATAAAAACAAGGAAACGTTTACTTCATGGAGATAGAATTTATTTTAGACGAATTAAATACGTTGAAAGATCGCACGTTGTTGCGTGAGTACAAAACCATTGAAAGCCCACAAAATCCCTATATTCAAATAAACGGCAAATCGTATCTGTCGTTCTGTTCAAATAATTACCTCGGACTTGCCAACCACCCAAAGATAAAACAAGCCGCCATTGCGGCCATTCATCAATACGGATGGGGTACAGGCGCATCGCGATTGGTCTCCGGGACTATGACCCTTCACCAAGAACTCGAAGCAAAAATTGCAGAGTTTAAAGGGGCAGAGGCGGCACTTCTGTTTCCGACTGGATATATGGCCAATTTGGGTGCTCTCTGTGCTCTTGTCTCAAAAGGGGATATTGTTCTTGGCGACAAATTAAACCATGCGAGTATTATTGATGGTTGTCGTCTCTCTGGCGCAGAGTTTCGTATTTATCCTCACAAGGATGTAAGCCAATTGGAATCCTTATTACAGAGGTCTTCAGGGTATCGTAGAAAGTTGGTGGTTACCGACAGCGTGTTTAGTATGGATGGCGATACAGCCCCGCTTACAGAGATTGCAGGTATTGCCAAAAAATATAATGCCATCATTATGGTGGACGATGCCCATGCTACAGGTGTGTTTGGTAAACAGGGGAAAGGCATGATCGAACATTATGGTCTCGAAGGAAAAATCGATATTATTATGGGGTCTTTCAGCAAGGCGATTGGCAGTATCGGTGGATTTATTGCAGGAAGCAAGGACCTCATCGATTTTTTAAAAAATAAGGCCAGACCTTTTATCTATACAACGGCGCTGCCACCGGCAGTATGTGCTGCCTCCCTGGCGGGACTGACACTCATCCAGGAAGATGCATCCCTTATGGATAAATTATGGAAAAATATTAACTATTTAAAGTCTCAACTATCGAAATTTATAAACACTATTGCAGTGGAAAGTCCTATTGTTCCTCTTGTTATAGGATCTGCAGAAGATGCGATCAATGTATCCATGAAACTCTATGAAAACGGTATTTTAATCCCTGCAATCCGGCCACCTACGGTACCTCAAGGCACAAGCCGATTACGTATTTCCTTAATGGCTACTCATACTGAAGACGATATAGACAAATTGATAAGCACTTTGAAACCACAGATTGCACAGAAAATAAAATAAAGCCGAGAAGTTCTTGACAAAGATTGACGAAGCACAATTAATAAATAGTCTTACTATTATTTATCATAATGTAGGATTACTCCTGAATTTCGGTGAAGAATCTCTTCGTTACAAAAGATTCATAAGTTAATAAAAAACAGATTTCTCAGGGTTTTTCATTATCTGTGTAATCTGCGAAATCTGTGGTGGCTAAAGATTTTAAGGAGAATTATGCATAGACCGACGTGGGTTGAAATTGACTTAAATGCCCTGGGACATAATGTGTTGGCCATAAAGAAAAGGGTCGGACCGCAGGTAAAAATTATGGGTATTGTCAAGGCCGATGCCTATGGGCATGGCGACTATGAGGTATGCAGGGTCTTGTTAAACCACGGGGTTGAAATGCTGGGTATAGCCATCCTTGAAGAAGGCATCCAATTAAGAGACAAAGGCATACAAGCGCCGTTATTACTGTTTGGTGGTATCTTCGAAGATCAAATTGACGCAATTATTCAATATAATTTAACACCGACTGTGTATGATTTAAAGCTTGCAGAAGTATTATCAAAAAAAGCACACTATTATAATAAAATCGTGAATGTACATGTATATGTGGATACGGGAATGGGGAGTATTGGTGTGAAGCATGACATGGCCGTAAAGTTTGTAAAGTCTTTACAAGATATGAAAAACCTTTTTATCGGTGGAATATATACGCACTGTTCTTCTTCAGATGAAAAAAATTCAGAATATACGAATCTGCAGATAAAAAGATTCAGAGACGTACTAACAACCCTGGATGCAATTAAGATACACATTCCACTAAGACACATGGCAAATAGTGGGGCTATTATCAGTTATCCTGATGCCTATTTTACCATAGTCAGACCGGGTCTATCGTTGTATGGACTCTATCCTTCAGAAGATATACCAAAGGATATTGGCATCACGCCTGTTATGAGCTTTAAGACTCGGGTTGTTCATATCAAAGACATGCAATCGGGTGATGTTGTGGGATACGGTAGGACATACAGAATCACAAAACCTACCCGTGTCGCAACTCTTCCCTTTGGATATAACGATGGATATAATCGATTACTGTCTGGTCAAGGAAAAGTCATTATAAGGGGCATAAAGGCGCCTATTGTTGGACGGGTTTGTATGGATCAATGTTTTGTGGATGTAAGCCATATAAAAGATATATCAGTCGGAGATGAGGTCGTAGTATACGGCAGTCAGGGACAGAAAACGATCTCAATAGAATCGGTTGCGAAGCAATTAAATACCATTCCCTATGAAATTACCTGTGCTGTAAGCAAACGTGTGCCCAGGGTTTATATCAACCAAGAAGCGGAGTAACTGTATCGCCCTTCCTTTTTTGAATTAAATCTAAGGAAAATAACGAATAAGAGGCTTTGAAAAGTTTTGTAAGTTATTATCTATTTTAATTTTATATCCATCATTATTTAACAATTAAGATGTGATAATCATATAGAAGGCTCCTTCACAATTCGATGCCAAATTGTATCATAAGGGCATCGTGAAATAAACGGTGAAAACGGTAAGAAAGGAGGAGCAGATATGAGTTATTTTGTGGGAATAGATTTACATTCGGATAATAGTTACCTGGGAGTGATCGATAAGAAAGATAGTCGGATATTTGGCAAGAAACTCCCCAATGATCTTGGCATGATCTTAAAGACACTGGAGCCGTTTCAGAAGAAGATACAAGGGATTGCGGTAGAGTCGACATACAACTGGTATTGGTTGGTGGACGGATTACAGGCGGCGAAATACCAGGTACACCTGGCCAATCCTGCGGAGATGCAGCAGTATAGTGGCATGAAGTACACGGACGACACCTGGGATTCCTATTGGCTGGCACATCTGCTGCGTTTGGGCATATTACCGGAAGGGTACATTTATCCGAAAGAGATAAGGCCGATACGGGATTTATTGAGAAAGCGAACCATGTTGGTACGGCACAGAACAGCGCACATATTAAGCCTGCAAAACATGGTGAATCGCAATACGGGAAGAAAGGTGAACGTCAACGATGCGAAGAGGCTGAGCGAAGAAAAGATAAGCGAGCAGTTAACGGATGAACACCACAAAATGGCCGTGCAGAGCGACAAGGCAGTGATAGACTTTTTCCATGAACAGATAGACCGGATAGAAAAGGCCGTACTGAAAGAGGTAAAATTACGATATCCGTATGAAGAACTGCTCACCGTACCGGGGATAGGCAAGATATTAGGGATAACGATCATGCTTGAGACAGGAGATATTAACCGGTTTCCCACGGTATCAGATTACTCCTCATACTGCCGGTGTGTATCGTCCCAAAAGATATCAAACGGGAAGAAGAAGGGAGAGGGGAATAAAAAGAACGGGAACAAATATTTGGCGTGGGCGTATGTGGAAGCGGCAAATTTTATGGTGAGATATAGTGAACCTGCCAGAAGATGGTATCAACGCAAGGCAGCGAAGACGAACAAAATCGTAGCAATCAAGGCATTGAGTAACAAGATAGCCAGGGCATGTTACTTTATCATAAAGGACCAAACACCGTTTGATCCGAAGAAATTATTTCACTAAAACCGTGGGTGGAGCAGGGAACCAAAGAGATACGAAGTGGTTTATAAAACCCAAATAAAATGGAAACTGTTCCACTCACCAGAGAAAGGAGTAAGGGAAAGGGAATCCCGGATAATTTGTCAATAATCAGTACGAGGGGTGGCAGAAGATTGCCCTGGAAAAAGCCATTCATGGGTTATTTAACACCCGAAAAAAGATATGTTTAAAGAGAAAGTCATGTGAAGAGCAAAGGCAAAGGAAAAAGTGCAAGAGAGGAGGATCAGATCAAAGAGATGAAAGAACAGGGAAGCAGAGGTATGTAAAGGAATGAAAGAATGGGGCAGTGAACCGGTATAAGGGTTGGTAATCAATCCATGAGATGTGATTGGGAAGCTGTTCCATGCATAAAATGGAGTCTGAAGGCATGATCTTCAAAGTCCGCCTATGCTGTGAGCCACAAGGGGTTGGCCGGAGAGCCACAGGTTTGTGACAAACAATTGGACACAGCATGGTACCAACGATTTTCTGGGGCAGCTACTTGCCAGGGGCATAAGGAATTTATCGTACAAGCACGTCCTCATGGAAATGAGGAATAATTCCTGAACGTGTGCTGAATTTGTTCAGCACGAGCCTTGATCCGGATGGGTGACTGGTGCGGATTTTTGTAATCCGTAACTACAAAGGAGAAAATACGGGTGCGGTCAATGAGGTGAATGCTTATGAGACAATATCATTTTCGTGATAATAAAGGCAAAAAATCTTCGATTTTTTGCTCGAGAGAATTTTTTTTCGCTTGACAAAAGCCTTCTAATGGGTGACCCTGGATATCCCCATTTAACTCGTTGTGAAAAAACTTTATTATTTCATCTGGTGAGTGATTCATGTTTAAGGGAAGGTTAAAGGGTCACCCATCTAATAATAAATATTCATATTTTCTATTGCATTATTTTAGTGATTCTTACCTTGATTGTATAGGAATTTCCATATTCAGCCGAATCAGACAAGAACCTTAATGTGTTAAAACCTTGTATTTTTCATGCAAAAAGCTAGTTACGGCACCCGGGGCAAGCATACCAACGGTCCGTCCTTCAATCTTAGAGACGGGCATTATTTCCATAAGAGAGTTGGTAAGAAAGACTTCTTCAGCCGCCCGAACCCTTTCCATCCCAAATAGCTCCTCTGAAACATGAATGCCATTTTCTTTGCTTAACTCCAGGATGATCTTACGGGTGATACCTGGCAGGATATTGGCCTGTAGGGAAGGGGTAATAACGGTACCTCTCTCAACAATGAAGATATTACTTACAGCGCATTCGGCAACATGACCCTCTGTGTTCAGAATAATTGCATCGTGAACGCCCTTCTCAACCGCCTCTTTTTTAACGAGGTAATTGGTCAGATAGTTTAGAGTCTTGTGCGCTGAGATGGGACAGGTGGTACTCCTTTGTATATGGGAAGTAATAAGCGATACACCTGTTTTATACAATGTTGCTGAATAAGCAATAAACGGCTTTGTATAAATCACAAAGGTGGGATTGCATATACCTGTGGGAATGAGTCCGTTGGCTCCGGACCCGCGAGACAACGTCATCCGGATATAGGCGTCTGGTAAATTATTCCGGGTGAGGAGTTGTTCAATGATATGCCGTATTTGCAGGGGTGTATAATGAAAAGGGATTCCGAAATGCTGAACAGAGTTTGAGAGACGCGTAACATGATCTTCCAGACGGAAAGGTTTTTTATCATAAGCCCTGAGGGTTTCAAAGAGCCCGTCACCATAGAGAAAACCACGGTCCAGGATACTTACATGTCCCTGGGTTTCTTCCACAATTTTACCGTTTAAGAAGATGAGATTGGGCATGTTTTTAATGAATCAATGAGGGCCCTGGCCTTATGCAGAGTCTCTTCATATTCCTCTTCCTCATTTGAATCCGCAACAATACCGCTACCAACCTGGAAATATACCTTTTTATCCTTCATAATGAAAGTTCGTATAGCGATATTCAGGTCCGCATCCCCGTTAAATCCGATATAACCGATAGCTCCTGTGTAAACGCTTCTTTGGGTAGGTTCAAGTTCATCAATGATCTGCATAGCACGTATCTTCGGTGCCCCTGTGATGGAACCGCCAGGGAACATGGCCTTGAGGAGGTCTATGAAATCATATCGTTCGTACAGGTCACCATCAATTGTAGAGACTAGATGATATACGGTGGGATAGGCCTCCAAAACCTTTCTTTCTACAACCCTGACAGAACCGTAATCGCACACACGTCCGAGATCGTTACGCTCCAGATCAATGATCATGGTAAGCTCTGCATCGTCCTTCGGACTCGAAAGCAGTGCCTGTTTCATAACCTCGTCTGTCTTTGCATCCTTACCCCGCGGTCGTGTACCCTTGATAGGGCGGGTTTGGACATGTCTGGCATTAATATGAAGGAATCGCTCTGGCGAGGAACTGATGACAGCAACGTCGTCAAAGGCCAAATAACCCGAAAACGGAGCAGGATTTATCAAACGCAATTTTCTGTACAGTTCATAGGAAGGGATATCAATCTGAGTCTCTATCCGTTGAGAGAGATTTACCTGATAGACGTCCCCTGCCGTAATATAGTCCTTGATGCGTTTGATTGCATCGATATAGAGTTCTTTTGTGAAATTAAATTTCAGTGTGGGTTCAGGTATTTCTGAATTAGGCTTACCGTCCATGGACTCGTAACCCGTATCGAATTTTCTACACAATACGTCAACCACGTGTTCCATTCTCTCTTTCAGTGTATTATCTAAACCAAAATCCGCCCCGATTACGTAGCACCTGTTGAGAAAATTATCATACGACACAATAGTATCATAAAATCCCATATACATATCCGGCAGTCCAATATCGTCCACAGCCTTTATGGGTAACCGTTCGATAAAATGGCACAGGTCATAACCAAAATATCCCACCATGCCGCATTGGAACGGGATGGATTCAATCGTGTTTTGTAATGAAAACTGTTTGAGTAACTCACGCAGGTGTTCAAAGGGGTTCCCTTCAATTTCGAGTACACCATTACAGTCGGTCAGGGTGATCTTCCGTTGCTTCGCCTTCATTACCAAAAAAGGATTAAAACCCAGAAAGGAATATCTTGAAATCCCTTTTACAGGCAAGGCACTGTCGAGAAAAAATACGTTCGCACGGGAAGCAAACCGGCAAAATGCTTCTAAAGGGGAGCAAGCATCCTTGATTTCCCGGATAAAAATTTCACCTGCTATACTCTTGTTTGAATCCATTATTTGATATTACACTTCAAGACTTCTTTTTGTAGGCTTATTTTATGGTGAGTAATTTTAAAGGTGGTGCAATTTTTTGTCAAGGCAAATCGCCTGTTCAGTGCCTTAAAATGCCGTTTTTATCCTTGTCATTTCACGATGGGTATGCTAACATCAAAAATCAACAATCAAATACAAAAGGCAAACCACAGAGCACACGCGAGTTTTTTGTTGAAGAACAAAAATAAAAAATAAGGAGAAAATGGGGAATCAAAAAATGGAAAGAAAAACCAAAAAACATATTTTTATTCCATCTCCCCCTTCTTCTCCCTTTCACCTTATTTTTTAAACTGTTTTTCAGTGAATTCTGTGGTTAAAGGGTCCAAATTATGCAGGATTATATCAATAAATACCTGGCCCATATTGAACACAACAGAAATTTTTCATCGCAGACCTTACGGGCTTATCGGAATGACTTACACCAATTCCTTTCATTTCTTGGCACCGAAGGTTGCCGTGATCTTGGAAATGTCACCCGTTTATTCCTGAGAAGATTTCTTGCCTTCCTGAAAAAACAAGACTATTCTAAAACAACGATTGCCAGAAAATTAGTTTCTATCAGATCCCTATACAAATTTCTATGCCGTGAGGGTATTTTAAAATTCAATCCCCTGGAGAATATTCGTGCACCTAAGCTGGAAAGAAAACTCCCCGGATTTATGAGTATCAACGAGACGGAAACCCTTTTAAATCTACCTGGTTTGAATACATTGTTGGGCATCCGCGATAGGGCCATTTTGGAAACCTTATACAGTACGGGTATGAGGGTAAGCGAATTGGTAGGAATCGATGTTGCAGATGTGGACTTCTTCAATGAAGTTATTAAAGTAAAGGGGAAGGGTAAAAAGGAACGTTTACAACCTATTGGGAATCATGCCTTAGATGCCATACGGTTATATATGGACAAAAGGAATTCAGACAGTAAAGCCCTTTTTTTAAACAACCGGGGCGGACGTCTTACCGAACGCAGTGTGGCAAGGATGCTGGAAAAGTATGTAAAAAAAGCAGGCCTAAGCCTGAATATTTCTCCCCATACCTTTCGGCATAGTTTTGCAACCCACCTGCTAGACCGCGGCGCCGATTTGCGTTCTGTACAAGAGCTTCTGGGACATGCCAACCTTTCTACAACCCAAATCTATACCCATATAACCACAGAACGGCTGAAACAGGTATATGACAAGGCACATCCCAGGGCGTAAAATTAGTTAGTACATCATACTATGTTATCGAGGCATCAACCTGGACAGATGAATAAAAGCCATTGAAACCATTGAAACGGTTTAAACGGCCTATTTGTATTGCTTTAAACGTAACTTATTTATAAATATAACCTCATATAAGGTATTTAAAATCCACTATCTCCTTTGACTAAAAATTATCGAATTTTCCTGCCCCTCCTGATTTCGTCAGTTTCACTTCTGGCGTATCTGAACACGCTTCATCATCAATTTGTGTTCGATGATTTCAGGATTATTGTGAACAATCCGTATATAAAGGATTGGAAGTATTTCCCGACACTTTTTACCGGCAATTACTTCAAGATATCAGGGGAACTCAGCTATCGTCCACTTGTCACCCTATCCTATTTTATAGATTATACCCTGTGGCATCATAATCCTTTTGGATTCCATTTAGCGAATTTATTACTCCATGCGTTAAATGTCTTTTTGGTATATTCCTTAATTTCTGAAATAACCAAAGACCTTGAGCTTGCGGGAATATCGTCTTTGTTTTTTGGCGTTCATCCCATACTTACCGAGACCGTAAATTCTGTAGGGTTTCGAGAAGACCTGTTATGCGCAACCTTTTTTCTGTTGACGTTATTCTTTTATGTAAAGATATATACTTCAAAATATAAAAATACTTGTTACGCTGCTATTCTTTCCCATTGTTCTCAACGCAGATTATCATATCACACCAGAAATATCCACCATGAGACCTCCTTTTTTCTTCTCCGGAGTTTTGTTGATTTGCATCGTATTCATCACCTTACGGCTTTACAACAGACAAAAGGAAATAACCTTTTCTATTCTATGGATATTCATTACGCTGATACCCGGTATGAATATTATACCCATTGGCAATAGTATGGCTGAAAGGTATCTGTACATTCCTTCATTGGGATTTTGCATGTTTCTGGGAATACTTATAAAAAAAATACGCACCACTTATCATTTTGTGTATAACCCTGTCGTCTCGGTTTGTTTAATAGCCATACTTGTTTTTATTTTACCTGTACCATTAAGCACAATAGGATTTGGACTGATGAGCGGACACTGTGGCTCCACACCGTGAATGACACCCCTTGCAGTTTTAATGCACATAACAATCGGGGAAAGGAATGCTTTCAACAAGGTCTGACCGATAAGGCCATAGAAGAGTATACTATTGCCCTGTCAAAGGCATCAGAGGTACAATATGCATACCCAAGGCACATTATAATCCTGGAATTGCCTATGACGCAAAAGGTATGTACGACGCTTCAATAATGGAATATAAAATCGATTTTTAGAACTTTTTAAACAACCGCACTAAGGTGGAACCTGTTATGAAATTCCCACATATATTGACCAATTTCTTTTTACTGTTTTCTGTATCCTGCATTGTTAATGCCCAACAAGCTCAGCAGTCATATAAATTACAAGATGCATTCCCCAATCTTTCCTTTAATAGACCCCTGGATTTACAACACGCCGGTGATGGTACAAATCGGCTCTTTGTCGTATCGCAAAATGGACTCATTTCTGTTTTCGAAAATACATCAAACGTAAAGTCAGCAAAGATTTTTTTGGATATCCGGGACAAAGTAATTGCTGGTGGCGAGTTAGGATTGCTGGGACTTGCCTTTCATCCTGATTATGAAAAGAACGGATATTTTTATGTGAATTATACGGCACCCAAACCCCTTCGCTCCGTTATTGCACGATACTCGGTAAGTACAACCAACTCCAATTCAGCTGACAAAAAGAGTGAACTTATTTTATTTCAGGTAAATCAGCCCTATAGCAACCATAACGGTGGTCAGCTTGCCTTTGGCCTTGATGGATATTTATATATTGCATTAGGAGACGGAGGCTCTGCTGGCGATCCTCAGAATAATGGGCAAAATAAATCATCTTTCCTTGGAAAGATATTACGTCTCGATGTAAACTGCACATCAGACGATAAAAATTATTGTATCCCGCCTGATAATCCATTTGCAGGAAACACACAAGGCTACAAAGAAGAAATTTATGCGTATGGTTTACGCAATCCCTGGAGATTCTGCTTTGATTCTGTTACTGGCCGGTTATGGACAGGGGATGTGGGCCAGGATTTATGGGAAGAGATTGACATTGTTGAAAAAGGGAAAAACTATGGCTGGAAGATCATGGAAGGAAATCACTGTTATAAATCTTCTTCCTGCAATACTTCCGGACTTGCATTGCCGATATGGGAGTATGGCCATGATGATCAGGGTGGGTGCTCAGTAACTGGTGGCTATGTTTATCGTGGGAAAATATTTCCAGAGCTTTCCGGCAGATATCTGTATGGTGATTACTGCACTGGCAGAGTATGGGCATTAAAATATGATGGTATTAACCCAGTTTCGAATGCCCTTTTATTAAAAGAAGATATTAATATTTCATCTTTTGGGGTTGATAAGTATAATGAAGTTTATCTCTGTGATTTGGATGGTAAAATTTATAAACTTGCCACAAATACTCCAAGACCAACACCCACCTCTCCTTCACAAACACCTACACCAATACCCACACCCTCAACAGTACCAACGCAGGTACCTACCCCGGTGAAAACTGGTAAAATATATGGATATGTTGTGGACATCAAAGGTAATCCCCTTGTATCGGTAAAGGTAAATCTCAAAGGAAAAGAAACAAAGATCAGGAAGAAAACCCTCTCCGATACGGAAGGATCCTTTGAATTCGCGGACTTAGAGGCTGATACTTATAAAATAACGACAAAGAAAAGGGGGTATCGGAAAGGCAGGCAGACGGTAATGCTTGAAGAGGGAGGAGAGGAAGAGATCGCGATAGAGATGAAAAAACAGTTGAAGCAAAAACCAATCTGATATTAAATTACGGTATGTTTTGGCAACAAGGAAGGAGCGGCATATCATATTATTTCTTTTCAGATAATTTGTGGTGTTGAATTAAATTTTCTTGAAGGTTGGGATGCATTTCCAATTTTCATCCGGGAAATTATCAAAATACTCCTATGAGTAACCATGATAAAACAAAAACAGAACTACAGCTTGAAAATGAAGAAGCCGTAACTGCTGAATACCTGACACATGCGATCCTCGACCAGGCGATGGAAGTCATTGTGATATGCGACGTAAATGGCCTGATCATTCATGCCAGTAAAACAGCCAAAGTCATTTGTGGCAAAGAGCCATTACTACAGCCATTTGAAACTATCTTTCCGATGCGGTTTAAGAGGGAAAAACAGCATTACAGAAATTTCCGGATTGCAGATGTTTTGCGTGGTAAAGAATTTCGGGAAGATGAAGTGAGACTGGAATATTTCTCCTCTACTCGCCCGTACGATATTAAAGTATTCAATCTGCTCATCAACGCCTCACCCCTGAAGAATTCACAGAATACGGTGGTCGGCTGCATTATTACATTGACTGACATTACCGAGTCCAAACGGATTAAACGGCGCAAAAACGTGTTGTATGCCACCACGCAGGTATTGGCAGAGTCTGCCACATTTAAAGAGGCCATTCCAAAAATTCTTCAAGCCATATGTGAAAGTCTTGAATGGGACTTAGGCGCGTTCTGGACTGTTGATAGGAAAACCAATGTGCTCAATTGTATTGAAATCTGGCACAAGCCGTCGTTAAAGGTTCCGGAGTTTGAAGCACTTACCCGGCAGATTACCTTTTTACCTGGTGTCGGATTGCCAGGCAGTGTTTATGCCAGCAAAAAACCCCTCTGGATTACCAACGTCGTTTCTGATGCAAACTTTCCCCGGGCACCAGTCGCGGCGAAAGAGGGATTGTACGGGGCTTTTGGTTTTCCCATTTTGATTGGAAACAATGTGTTGAGCGCAATTGAATTTTTTAGCAATGCGATACAACCACCGGATGAAGACCTGCTCAGGATGATGGCCTCCATAGGCGGTCAGATCGGCCAGTTCATTGAACGAAAACAATCGGAAGAGGCCCTCAGGCGCAGAATAGACTTTGAAAAGACCGTTGCCAATATCTCCACAAGATTTGTTACTCTTTCGGATTTTAACAATGCCGTTTTTAAATCATTGGCCGATGCAGGCCGGCTGAGTGAAGCCAGCAGAGCGTACCTCTTCCAGTTTCGTGATAACGGCAAAATTATGGACAACACCCATGAATGGTGTGGCGAAGGGGTCGCATCTGAAATCCAGCATCTCCAAAATCTTCCCGCTGCGATGTTGCCCTGGCTGTTGGAGAACTTGCATGCTGGCAAGGTAATTCATATTGCCGATGTTTCTAAAATGCCGCCTGAGGCTGCAACTGAAAAAGAGGAATTTAAGAGGCAGGGTATCAAGGCAATACTAATCCTTCCGGTATATGCTGAAAAGGAATTGGCCGGGTTTGTTGGTTTTGACAATGTCGTGGCTATTGACCCATGGCATGAAGAAGATATTGCACTGCTTCGCATTATGGCAGAGATTATAGGAAATGCGATTGCACGCAGGCAGTCGGAGTCCCGTATCACCTACATGGCCTATCATGATACCCTCACAAACTTACCCAACCGCAATTTATTTCATGACCGTTTGAAAGTAGCAATAGTTCAGGCAAAGCGTAATGGAAAGATGGTGGCTGTTATGATCCTTGACCTGGATCACTTCAAAACTATCAATGACTCTCTGGGACATCACATAGGTGATTTGTTGCTCAAGGCGGTCGCCGAGCGGCTGACGCGATGTGTTCGTGAGGGTGACACGATCGCGCGCACGGGTGGCGATGAATTTACGATCATTCTCCCTGACCTTGTTCATGCACTAAATACTATCATTGTTGCAAGTAAAATTATTGATGCACTAAACCAGCCCTTTCTGCTTGAAGGCCACGAAATTCACATCTCTACGAGCATTGGCGTTAGTCTCTATCCACTCGATGGGGATGACAAAGCAGACCTGGTCAAAAAGGCAGACATTGCCATGTACATTTCCAAGGCACGGGGGAAAAATACCTACCGTTTTTACAAATCTGATATGAATACCATCTTTAAACAGAAGTAAGTTATCAGGTGATTTTCCAATCTGACCCGGATTTGGATCTTTGAATTTGGAACCGGGATGATAAAATAATTACCAGGATGGTTAAATGCTTAGGTTACCATTAGATTGGCGTATAACCCCGTCAGTTTGTATTTGATAATTCCTCATATTCGTGCTAAATTATGTGTATGAAAAGTCTGACACTGTTATCTCAACAAAAGTCGTATCTTGGAAAGCATCGATTTTATCCATTTCGTGAATACCTGAAAGAACATTTTCTTTATAAAGTGCACAAGATTCCGCTTCATGCAGGTTTTACCTGTCCGAACCGTGATGGTCGTGCAGGGGTGGGTGGTTGCACTTATTGTATCAATGAAAGCTTTAGTCCAAATGTCAAAGGACATTCTCTTTCTATCAGGGAACAGGTTGAAAGAGGCAAGATATTCCATAAAAAGAGATATGGTGCTGAAAAATTTATCGCTTATTTCCAGTCCTTTACAAATACCTATGCAGACGTGGAAACCTTAAAGGACCGTTATGAAGAAGCACTAACAGATGAAGATGTTGTTGGAATTTCTATTGGCACGCGGCCAGACTGCGTCACGGATATTATTCTAAGCCACATCGAAAGTTATACAAAAAAATACCACGTTTGGATCGAGTATGGCCTCCAATCTGTTCACAACAAGACTCTCGACCGAATTAACCGAGGACACGATTACAAGATATTTTTGGATGCCATAAATCGCACAAAAAAAACTTGCATCAATATATGTGTTCATGTTATCTTAGGTCTCCCTGGCGAAACGAGGGACGATATGATGGAAACAGCTGAGGCAGTGGCAACCCTGGGCATACAGGGTATCAAACTTCACCACTTGTATGTGGCGAAAAATACGGCACTGGCCGAGGAGTATTTTCAGGGGAAGGTACAGACGCTGGATATGAATACCTATATTCAGCTTGCCGCTGATTTTCTGGAGCGTATTCCATCGGATATTACCATACAAAGACTCGTAGGTGACACGCATGGCAATTTCCTTATATCGCCAATATGGAAGGCCAGTAAGGCCGAGATCACTTACGGAATTACACGGGAATTGGAACAAAGGGGTACCTGGCAAGGCTCACGGTATAACGTGTCAGTACCTGCAATAAATCACTCGACACCATTTCCTGTCCAAAACATACAGGGACAAGTTTCCGAAGAGTCGAAACTGCATACCATAGAAATATGATGCGGGCGTAATTCAGTGGTAGAATACCAGCTTCCCAAGCTGGGTATGAGGGTTCGATTCCCTTCGCCCGCTCCATTCTAAAGTTGAGAAATTCCGGCCAGAATAGCAAATTCGTAAAATTATACCAGTGCACAAATCTGACCTAACAACAGTGCTGAAAATTTGAAAGAGTTTATACCGCCTGCGCGCCGCATTGCAGATAATGGGAAATGACAAATAGAGATGCTTTACGTTGACATGGCCATAATTGATTGCTACAATAGCCCCACTGATATTATTATGAAATCAATGGATTTTAAGGAGGAAATACAATGATACTACCATTGCAAATTACGTCGAGAAATTTAGAACTCACTGAAGCGATCAAAACAAACATCCGTGAGCATGCAGAAAGTTTAGATAAATATTACAGCCGGATTATGAGCTGCCGGGTCGCTGTAGAGGCGCTTCCCAACAGGTCTTTGTACAACGTACGTATCGATATGACCGTCCCTGGTGTGGAACTTGTAATAAAACTCGATCCGAACTCAGACCTCTATATTGCAATAAGAGATGCCTTTCATGATGCGCGCCGTAAGCTGGAGGATTTTGCCAGAAGGCAGCGTGGTGACGTAAAACGCCATGAGGAACCACCCCATGCCCGCATAAGTACCCTGTTCCAGGACAAGGGCTACGGCTTCCTTACCACAGTGGATGGACGGGAAATTTATTTCCACGAGAATAGCGTACAGAGCCATAAATTTAAGCAACTGGAGATCGGAATGGAGGTACGTTTTGGTGAAGAAATGGGCGAAAAAGGACCACAGGCCACTTATGTAAAAGTAGTTTGACAATATTCCAAATTTTTGATTGACATCGAATACCAAACCTTTTCATAATTATAATATTCATACTTCCGATAAGGGCAAACCCTGAGCAATCAGAGGACGCAAAGTATAGGGTCTTTAAAATATTTTCTGCAAAGGCAGGAAAATATAAAGACAGCCTTACTGCCGAAGATTTTAAAGATATCTTTGCAGTAAGGTTTTTTTATTTTTCCGGATGTTTACAAAAAACGTTTTCTCCGTGGGTATGTCATCGTGTGATAAATAATCATTAATTACAGGCTATCCTGCTATGGCATTACAAAGAAAGCTATTATTTATTATCTTTGTTCTTGCAGTTATCCTCCTTACCAATGGACAACACAGCATAGCTGACGACGATTGGCAACTGGATGATACTCCGTCAGAAATGAACGATGCGGAAGAGATAGAGTTGGGGAAACGGGTTGATGAGTATATACGACGTCAATTTTATCTGGAAAATGATCCAGACCTCAACATGGCGGTCAGCAACATTACGCAAAGACTTGTAACGGTATCCGATAGAAATACACTTCCCTTCAGCTGCACCATTCTTCAATCATTTTCGATCAATGCATTTTCTGCCCCGGGCGGACACATCTATCTAACCTATGGATTACTCAAATTTGCGCAAACAGAAGACGAAGTGGCTGGAATTGTCGGCCATGAAGTGGCTCATGCGTCCTTGCATCACGCTTCAAAATTGTATCACGAAGTTATGGAAATCCTTTCCCGGCAGAATAATGGGACTCATACACCTGAGAATTTATTACTGTTAAATAATCACCTCGAAGAATTTGAACAGGAAGCTGATACAACGGGTGTTTTATATGCATCTAAAGCCGGATTTAATCCCAACGGTCTGTTGGACTTTCTGGAAAGGCATCTCAGTCTCATGATTCGCAAAAATATGTTTGGATTGGGGGGTCTAACTTCCTCTGCGAAAATGATTAATTCCAGAATAAACCATTTAAAAGAGTACCTATCCACTTTAGAAAAAAGGAAAAGAGAATAAAGAATAACTTCAGGAGGAGAGGCTCGAAGCAGCATCTTTTTCATTACCCGCAACCCGTTTACGGTATCGACTTCAGCGGTGCGGCAAACGCCGGTAAAAAGATATGGATTACGAGCGGGATAATAGAAAAGGACACCCTGCTAATTAAAGACTGTTTCCGGGCAGAAGCCCTTCCTGGCTCAGGGAGTAATCGTAACGAATGTATGGCGGCACTTCGGAATTTCATCATGGAAGAACGTCCGAGTGCCTTCGGGATCGATTTCCCTTTTGGGTTGCCTCAGAGTCTGGTAAAAGAGGAATGGTGGGAGGACTTTGTGTTATCCTTTCCATGCAACTACCTCAGCGCCGAAGCGTTTAGGAAGATTCTCTACACATCCTCTGGTGGTTACGAACTCAAGCGAGTTACTGATAAAGAATGCCAAACACCCTTTTCTCCTTACAACCTCAGGCTCTATCGTCAAACCTACTTTGGCATCCGGGAAGTACTTTCCCCACTAATTCGGGACCATTTGGTATGTGTGCTCCCCATGCAAAAAGCCCTGCCAGGCAAAACATGGTTACTGGAAGTCTGTCCTGCTTCGACCTTAAAGCAGGCACGTCTCTATTTTCCCTATAAAGGCAGTTCCAGGTCACATTATTCGGTCAGGGTACGTATCTTTGCCTGGATAGAAGAAGCATGTGGTATGTCCCTACCCAGAACAGTCCGTATGGCAGTCTTAGGCGACGATTACGGAGACGCCCTTGACAGCGTCATTGCTACAGTCGCTACATCCCGTGCCATCTGCAACCGGGCGGGCATTCCCACTAATGATACCTACCTGCGCGAGGGATATGTATTTGTTTAAATTACCATGCCTGATTTATCGTATTCATCCGAAAATATCCACCTTTTTTTATCAAGTTTTTTATACTACCCTTAGCCCCCTTGTAAATGCAATGTCGTTGAATTAAAGTAAAGAGCTTTTCTCTTCGAGGTAAAGCCCGAAGGGCTGACAGTGTATTGCCCGGAGTAACAGCCCTGGGATCAGGATTTAATAATATTTTTAGCCCTGAAAGGGCGACAAGGGTTAAAAACTTTAAGTCCTTGATATTGGGCTGGTTTCCTGTTTTACTTTTAAAATTAATGTATTGCTGGCATCATAATATTAATTCTATTCATTAAAAAAATAATTTCCTATTATCTCTCCATGAGATATACTTTGAAATAGAACAAGAATATTTTATGCTGATCACGTATAGGGTGACATGATAAAAAGTGCAAAGAGACGTAAGTGATGTCTGAAGTGTTTATCAATATAGTACTTGCCATATTAAAGGCATGTTATATGCGCAATAAATCTGTATTCCGCATAGTATGCAGATCAAACTAATTAATATTCGGCGGCGGAGCGGTGTGCTTGCCTGTGGCACTCACGGCAGTGGATCGTCGCCCGCCAACAGGAGGCTTGTTACAAGGGTACATGTGGGGATTTGAACTTGCCATCATGGTCACCATGATCGGCATCAACAGCGTTTTTGCAGCGTACGAAATCGCCTTGGCGTCCGTAAGCCTCGCCAGACTACGGAGTCTCGCGGATGATCACCGGAGCGGGGCGAAAGTCGCCCTGTACATGAAGCAGAACATGGAGGCGAGCCTGGCCGTTGTCCAACTGGGGATCACACTGGTCGGCACCATCGCGGCGGCTGTCGGTGGATCCGGCGCTGAGGAGAAGGTGGCCCCGACCCTTATTGGTCGCTTGGGTGTTTCGGAGGGTACGGCTGAGGTCCTAGCCATTGCGCTCGTGGTTGTCCCTCTCACCGTCGTGACAATCGTGGTCGGAGAATTGATACCGAAGGTGTTCGCGCTGCGCAATGCGGAAAGGGTGTGCCTCACCCTTTCGCCTTTTATGCGTTGGTTCTCCTTCAGCGTCTGGCCTGCCGTGTGGCTGTTTGAAACGGTTGTCATGGGTGTAATGTCGTGGGGTGAGCGCCGCCTTGGCTCGGGCGATGCGGGTAAGTCTAAGACGGTGGAGTTTCAAGAACTCCGCGCCATAGCCGCTATGGCCCGCGCATCGCGGCTCATTGGGCACCGGGAGGAGCGAATCATTCTGGGAGCGATGGAGTTGCAGTCACGCGTAGTCCGCACTATCATGCTCCCGGCTGAACATGTGACCACACTCGATGCGAATGCCTCACTGGCGGAAAATCTAATTACGGCCCACCTCGACATGCATACACGCTTTCCCGTAGTCGCACGGAAGGGCGACCCGCAGACTATCATCGGCTATGCAAACTTCAAGGACATCATTGCCACGATGCGCCTGGCCCCACAGGAACCCACGTTCCGTACCATCATCCGCCCGATCCTGTCCTTCAAGGACAACGAACGGATCGCCGTATGCCTTGAGCAGATGATGCGCGAGCACACACACATCGCCTTGGTGCGTGACGCCGACGGCAGGGTGGTGGGAATAGTCACGCTCGAAGACATCCTAGAGGAATTGGTGGGCGAGATTGAGGATGAGTACGATCGCCTCCCTACCCACATTGTCGAATCTGGTTCCTCCTGGGTTGCAGGTGGTGGGGTTTCCATTGACCGATTGAAGGCCACAACCGGCATCGACCTAAGTATCGATCATCCCGCTGCCGGTGCCCGTACGCTCAGTGATTGGGTCAGCGGACACCTGGGCAGGGAAGTTCGCGGTGGCGATGTTGTCGAAAGGGGTGCTATGCGAGTCGTGGTTCGCAAGGTCCGTCGGAAGAAAGTCCAAGAAGCTCAGGTGAGCCAGTTTGAGCAAGGGCGGACACCGAACAAGGCGATGCAGCGGACTGGTAGGGTATGACGACTATCAGGAACGCTACAGCTCTCCAGCCCCGCTGACTGCTGAGCTAAGCGTAATGTTTGAGAGTTATTTATATCAATCATAGTAGCTCGTCCACTGCGATGCAATGGTTCTTAAATCCATTGGGGACGTGTTATCTGATGATAAACCAATGAGCATAATTTCCCCCCAGGATGGACGATTGAGGCGCAAGCGTAGGATTTCCAACTCCCAGCGGCAGCTTTTCGGCAATGGTGGTTAGTGTTTCGCTAACTATTTGTCGTGCCTTAAAAATATCCGTCCCCCACTCAAATTCTATCCAAACAATGGATATTCCCGCGGCAGATGATGATCTTACCCGGCGCACATTGGTGGCACCATTGACTGCCGTTTCAATCTGAAAGGTTACTAATTTTTCGACTTCTTCCGGGGCCATTCCATGCGCTTCGGTTAACATTACTACCGTTGGGGCAGTAAGGTCAGGGAATACATCAACTTCCATTTTTGAGGCCGTGTAAATGCCAGCTATCAAAAGCAACGCTGATGCCGCTATAATCATTAAGCGATTATTTAAGGAGTATTCTATAATCTTATTTATCATGATTTCCCTCTTTAATGTTCGTGACCATGAGCAGGCATTTTACCCGACATTGTTGCTAATTTTATTTGGTAGGCTCCTTTCGTGACAACTCTTTCGCCCCTCCTTTATACCTGCTAATACCTGTACATTCATACCATCATTGGCTCCGATTTTTAATTCACGCTTCTGGAATCCTTCGCCTGATGTTTGCACATAGGCAAAGAAATTTTCCTGTTCCTCTATGAGCGCCGAATAGGGAATTACTAATGCATCACTGATTATATTGGTTTTTATAAACGCCTCTACGAATGAGCCAGGGATGATTCCAGCATTATTGTCAATCTCAAAGTTTACTGGAATATAATAAGCGTTATTCTCTGCGCTTTTCCCATATGAAACGAGCTTTCCATTTAAGCTGTCAGTATTGTGTGTTTTATTGTCATAAGCAGTTATGAAATTCGCCGATGAAATACTATTGAGTTTTGAGAAATACTTTTGAGGCAATTCGGCTTTTAAAATGAGTTTGCGGTTTTGGGAAACGACGGCAATGGGCTGCCCGATTTCAATATGATCCCCTTCGCTTATCATCACATTTTTTATATAGCCTTGTATTGGCAACATGATTTTGTATCCGTCAGTAGTATAGTTTTTTTCAATAATGTTAAAAGTGGTTTGAGCATTTTTGTATCGGAGACGTATTTCCTGAAAAGATTTTTGTGAAATGATATGGTCTTTCACCAATGTTTTGGCTTTTTCAAAATCTATTTTGCTTTTTTCGTAGTTATTTTTTGCTTCTTTGTATTTCGCGTCTAAATTACCTTTGTTAAACCGGCTCCTGAAATTATAAATAATGTTTCGCCTGCATTTACCGCAGAACCAATCAGTTTTTTATTGTTTCCGAATGTTATGATGCCTTTGCATTTTGCTATCATCGTTGTCTCGTCTCCAGGCGCAGGCAAGACTTGTCCTGTTGTTTTGATTATTTCAGTAAAGGGCTGTCTTTTACTTCCCTATTGGCAAAATCTATCTTCCATACCTGTTCTTTTAAATAAACAATTTCTTCGTCGATTGTCTGTTCTTGTTGGTTTACGAGTGCAGTTTGTGTGTCAGGGTAAACAGTGATATTTGCTATTGTTATTTTGTCGGAAAACTCATTAGTTTGAATGTCAAAGACCAATTGATATGTGCCAGGATTTTCAGGATTCAAAGCCAGTCGAAAAATGCCCAGAGATGATGGTTCTTCGGCATTATCAGTTAATTGTGTCTCGTTTCCGATGAGGCTAACTGTTACGGAACCTTCTGTTACTGCTTTGAAGGTTTCTCCTAATTGTGTAAAGTGGGCAGCGAACTTTGAGGTTTCCCCTACGATCAAAGGTTTAAACTCTACAAATGGTTCCGATTTGTCTGTGTAGAGCGTATAAACAAGCGGTTCAAGCCCTCCACCTGTATGTACTTCGCCTTCATGCAAATGTCCGTGTCGGCATTACCGTGTTTATGATTATCATCTTTACAGCCCGCTAATAAACCTGCAACGATGATGAATGAAATAATTGCAGTGTCAACAAATTTCCATAAATTAATTGCAAAACCGAATCTTACCTAAAAGTTTGTTGACATAAAAGATGGTGTTGTTATGATAATAACATTATGTTACGTTTATAACATATATTAAATTGTCTTTGTTCAGAGGTAAAAGATTCAACTTTTCCAGAGGATGGCAAGATTGGTTTATGGACAAAGGCCGATGTACAGACACATTTTGATAATCTAATGCTTACCGATACATAGTTGTCTGAATCACCATATAAAGAGATAAATTTTTTACAAGTGGACAAGTTAAATAAAAAAATATTATGGTTAATAATACTCTGTGCTTTGGGAGGAATTGTTGCCCCTAAAAATGTCCTGGCATTGCGGCCTTTCGTTACAACAGATGCTGATGTAGTTGAACCCAATATTGCGGAGATAGAATTGGGAATATTTGGATTGCATGAGCAAAAGCATCCTGGTCCTGACGAATTCGTATTAGACGTACCGAGTATACGTTTTAACTATGGGTTGCCATGGGATAGCGAAATTGTGCTTGAGACTATAGGTGAATTAATCGATAGCAAATATGTAGGAACGCTGGGCGTAAAAGAGAAACAATTTGCTGATACGGCAGCCTTTTACAAAAAGGTCTGGTGGCGTAGTGGCGAGAACGGTGGCTGGATACCTAATTTTGCTACAGAGACAGGTTTTGTGTTTCCTACAGAAAAGGGGACCTCAGGATTAGATTTTGAAGGTACCGGTATCTTCTCGTGGTATTTGGAGAAATTAACATGCCACCTCACCCTTGGTGGAGGTACAAAAAAAGGGGCTTTTGAGCATAACACGCGAGGTCTCTTTATCTACGGTATTATATTAGACGTACCTTCGCCCTGGTATAAAAAACTTCATCTTGTATCAGAATATAGTGGAGAAAAGATAGAAAATGCTATCCTAGATCATCAATTGTTGGGTGGAGTGGTATGGGAAGGACCGCTCAATATAGATTATGATATTGCAGGGTTTGCAGGTTTAAATAGCAAAAGCGTGGATTGGGGCATAACAATGGGTATAACATTTTTTATCGCTAAGAAGAGAGGAGGAGGTAAGACATAAATTTTTGCTTACATAGAGTCTTAATAAAAATTCATGAATAAATGGATACTCCTAACACATCAAATTGCACAAGATGCACCAAACCTCAGGGTAAAGGTCTGGCGGCATCTGAAAAAACTGGGAGCTGTACTCTTCAAAAATGCCGTATATTTACTCCCTTATACGAAGGAACATGAGGAGAGTATGCAGTGGATTTGTAAACAAATTAGGGACAGTGGAAGTGATGCATCACTCTTTATTACTGAATCAATGGACAAAAAGCACAATGAAGAAATTATCAAAACCTTTCAGGAATCCTGTAATAAGGAGTATGTTCCATTAATTGATCAATGCAATGATGTACTAAAACAAATAGAGCAGATAGAAGGGACAGAAGGGGTAACAGACCGTTTTGTAGAAGATTTGAAAAGGAAATTAAGCGAGATAATGAAAGGTGCTGATGAGGTAGCAAAGATCGATTTTTTCCATGCCCCACAGAGAGACGTGCTCCTGAAAAAAATTGAATCTATACGCCAGAAGATAGAAAAATGGTCTAAAAAAATGAAAGAAGAAGTACCTGTGATCAATAAATTTTATCAAAAAAAGGACTTCCTGGGTAAAAAATGGGTGACGCGAAAAGATATTTATATCGATCGTTTAGCATCTGCCTGGCTTATCAGAAAATTTATCGATCCAAATGCGAAGTTCGTCTTTATATCCAAAGGAGAAAATAACCTACCCAAAAATACTATACCTTTCGATATGTATGGCGCAGAGTTTACCCATCATGGCGATGACTGTACTTTTGAAACCTTAATCATGGTATTTGATTTAAAAGATCCTGCTTTACGGCCAATTGCAGAGATTGTGCATGATATAGATTTGAAAGATAATAAATATAATCGCAAAGAGGCCGATGGAATAGATCAAATTATTGCCGGGCTTAGCAAAAAACTCAATAACGATAATAAGTTGTTGGAGAAGGGTATGGAGATATTTGATGCCCTCTATCAAAATTACTCTTCAAACTATGAGTAGGGTGGATTAAGGCGTTGGTTTTACGCCGAATCCACCTTCAACATTTTGTGATGTGGTGGATTCGCTTCGCTTAATCCACCCTACCGCAAACACGCATAAATAAAATGAAAATTACCTATACAATCAAGATAAAGAAAGGAGGTAACAGATATGCCACCACTTGATGATCATTTTAAAAATAGTATGGAAAGAACAGGAAATGCTTATGAGGAACTTCATCACTGGATTGATGATAATAAGACAACAGCCCCGGGAATTCATGATCTTGCAAAAATTCATGAAAATATAGCATACGCCCGTGAGTGATGGGGAGAAGCAGCGGTTCAGGAGTTTGTGCTTCATATAAAAGAAGACCTGGAACACAGATTAAAAGAAAATCTGCAATACTTTGGGCTTTTCAAATGATAAACAATACCAGAGTATTATCCCCATTCATTATCCTTTGCACGGTGGGGTTCTTTACAAGGATGAGTTATGCTATGGCAAGAACACCACTCTTGCCACTCTTTGCATTGTCATTAGGTGCGGGCCCGGAGGCAATTGGGTTTGTTGTCGGTGCTTCTACCATAACAGGGATCTTTTTCAAATTACCAGCAGGCACACTTTCCGATATTTACGGCAGATACAAAATGCTGTTTCTCAGCGTCCTGGTTTTTGCATTTACCCCTTTTATTTACTATCTCGTAACAAGTTACTGGCAACTCGTTTCTCTCAGGTTTTTCCACGGATTGGCCACATCGATTTATGGACCAGTTGCCATGGCGACAATCGCCGATATTGCCGGGGGAAAAAAAGGGGAAAGGCTTTCGATATTTTCATCTATTACCATTATCGGAAACCTCACTGGTGCACCACTCGGTGGATATATCCTCAAGTATCTCTCCGGCAACGGAAGTAATTCTATACACCATTTTCATAGTGCATATCTAGTCTGTGGGATTATTGGCCTGATTTCTTTGGGTTTTACCGTAAAATTGATGAATTCAAAAAAATCAGAAACCATACAAATCAAAAATCCCCTGAGTGAAGTATGGCGGAAGTTCTTGAAAGGCATCAGGGAGGTCATTGGTGACTATCGGATTATCATCACCAGTAATATGGAAGGTATACAAAATCTGTCGGTTGGTGCCCTGGAGGCCTTTTTGCCCATTTATGCCGTTACTGTGGCAAAATTGGATCCATTTCGGGCTGGAATTCTGTGGGGTGCACAGGTGGTTACAACAATCCTTGCAAAACCAGTTATGGGAAAGGTCTCCGATCGATACGGGAGAAAGCCTATAATCTTTTCCGGGATGTGGATATGTGCTGTTTCTTTAGCGTGCATCCCTTTCACACAAAATTTTTACTTTCTGATCCTTTTAGCTGCCGTCTTTGGTGTTGGTGAGGCATTTGTGACCTCTTCTTCGGCAGCTATGGTCGCTGATTTCTGTAAGGAACAGAACTACGGCGCTGCCATGGGGACGTTTGGAAGTATCTTTGATATTGGTCATGCCTCAGGCCCTATTTTAGCCGGATTCCTTTTGTCGCATCTGCGTTATCAACACTCGTTTGTTATTATTGCCCTTTTGTTGATAGTATCGTCATTTATTTTTGCACTGAAAGTGCCAGAAAAAAAAGAGGTGAAATTATGAGATTTATTACCTTGATGATTTTAGTTCCGTTACTCTTCTTTAAAATATGCCTTGGAGGAGAGGTCGTTGTTTATACCTCAGAAGATAAGGTTTTCTCAGAACCTGTTCTTCAACAGTTTGAGAAAAAGACAGGGATAAAGGTTCGTGCTATTTATGATACGGAAGAGACAAAGAGTACCGGTTTGGTTAACCGCCTGATTGCTGAGAAGGATAATCCACAGGCGGATGTATTCTGGAGTGGGGATCCAGTACGACCTGTATTGCTTGAGACGAAGGGTATTACAACACCGTATATTTCAAGTTCAGCGTCAGATATCCCGGAAATCTACAAGGATAATGTGGGGCATTGGACTGGTTTTTCTGCACGTGCCCGCATTATTCTTTATAATACAAATCTGATAAACATGGACGAAAGGCCATTATCCATATTTGATCTTGCTAAACCCATGTGGAGGGGTCAGGTAGCCATGGCAAACCCCTTATTTGGTACCACCTCCATACACATGGCAGCCCTTTTTATCACATTGGGTGATGAAAAGGCAAGGAAATTTCTACAAGATTTGAAAGCAAATGGTGTAAAAGTTGTCTCATCAAATGGTGAAGTAAAACGACTTGTTGCAAGGGGTGAGGTTAAGGCTGGTATCACAGATACGGATGACGCCAGTGTAGCTATTAAAGAGGGAAGTCCGGTAAAAATGGAATTCCCGGACAAAACCAGCATAGGCACCCTCATTATGCCCAATATGGTCAGTCTTATAAAAAACGGTCCGAATCAGGAAAATGGAAAGAAACTGATTGATTACCTAGTCAGTAGTGAGGTTGAAAAAAGTCTTGCATGGGCAACATGTGCACAGATGCCACTGAGGTATGATGTGCGGACACCTGCTGACGTGTTAACCATCGATGCCGTAAAAGGCATGGATGTTGATTACCATGCAGTTGCACAAAAGCTTGACGAGATCGGTGAATTTCTCAAACAGTGGGCTGGGTACTAATTTAGTGTTTAGAAATTTCAAACGCAGAGACAGGTTTGAAACTTGTTTCTGTTAAAATTGTCGGAGGAATAATTTAATAAATTTTGGAGATACTATTGAAAGATGCAAAAAAGGTTAACATTGGGTTTTTTCTTTACGGTGTTTGTCTGTACCACATTCATACCAATTTTGTGGATGTTTGGAAGTTCTCTCTATGAGGATGGTAGGTTTTCATTTGTTTATTACAGGGATATTTTTTTAACACAAAGGTATGTAAAGGTTATCCTTAATAGTCTTATCCTTGCCTCTATCACAACCGCGTTGTCTTCGCTTGCAGGCATTCCCGCAGGATTTTTTTTGGCGAAGACAAATCTTCCCCTGAAAAATGTCTTTAAAATATGTTTTCTTATCCCATTTATTATACCATCTTATATAGTAGGTATTGCGTGGGCAAATTTATTAGGAAGGACAGGATTTTTGAATACCCTCCTATCTCAATATACGCCGCTCTCTCCTGAGTCAATCTCAAACTTTATGTATAGTTTATATGGTGCTTCGTTTATCCTTTCGATAAATCTCTTTCCTGTCGTAATGTTAATGACTGAATATGCTCTAAAAAATGTAAATCCACGGCTTGAAGAGAGCGGCCTTATAGTAGGAAGTATTTTTCAGGTAGTACGACAAATTACATTACCCTTAATTGCCCCTGCCATTCTTTCCAGCATGATGATTGTTTTTATACTGTCGCTTTCTGAGTTTGGGATACCGTCGTTATTGCAGGTTAATGTACTTACCACCCAGATATTTACCCAATTTAGTGCCTTTTATAATGAGAAGGCTGCAACGGCAATTGCCTTCCCACTCATTGTAATTACCATCATTCTTATGATATTAGAGCAGGTTTATTTCCGGGGAAAGTCGTTTGATATATTGGGAAGAAGGGCTTCAAATGGTACGATACACTATCAAGAAAGAGGGCTTACTGTGATAGGCATACTCTTCTGTACCTTTATTTTCATTCTCTGTGTTATTGTTCCTCTTACTACCCTTATTGTAAGCAGTAAGACAGTATCGGCGTATTATGATGCATTTCGTTTAGCAAAGATTGGTATCAAAAATACTATCCTTTACGGTTCTCTAGGAGCTACATTTCTTACCGTTGTGGGTTTCTTTTTGGGTTATCTTTCAGAAAAAGTCCAATCAAAATTGAGAAACAGTATAGCACCGTTTATTTGGCTATTCTTTGCAGTGCCTGCAACGGTAATAGGTGTCGGACTCATTAAGGTCTGCAATAGGCCTGAAGGTATATTCCAGTTTATATATGGTTCCTTATGGATCATTATTTTGGGGTACGGGGCACGTTTTTTGCCATTATCGAGCCGTATTATGGCGAATTATTTTAAGCAAATTTCCAATTCAACAGAGGAAGCAGGCATAGTAATGGGCGCCTCATGGTTCCGTATTTTAAAGAAAATTATCGTACCTTTACAAGGGTATGGGATAGTCGCTGCATGGTTGATTTCCTTCATGTTTTGTGTTGGAGAGTTGGGTACAACGATATTGGTATATCCACCAGGACACGAAACGCTTCCGATAACACTATTCACGGTGATGGTAAATAGTCCGGCAAACATTGTTTCGGCGCTTTCTCTTATCATTGTGGTAATGACATTATTACCTCTCGGTATTTTCCTTGCAACCACAAGGTATTTCCTGACAACGGAAGCAAAAGAGTAGCAGAGTCCTACGGTAATACGATCGTTTATGATAATAGGTTTATTATGAATGTGCTTGAAGTAAAACACGTGCTAAAAATCCTTGGCAAAAAGGAGGTTGTGAGAGGTGTTTCCTTTGAGGTTGAAAGAAGGCAACTGCTGGCCCTCTTAGGCCCTTCCGGATGTGGAAAGACGACGACGTTAAGAATGATTGCAGGTTTAGAAGTACTCGATTATGGTGAGATTTGGATAGATGGGGCACTTGCCAGTAGCAGCCAAAAGATAGTGATGTCCCAAAAAGAACGTCATATCGGAATGGTGTTTCAAGACCTTGCCCTCTGGCCGCATATGACGGTATATAAAAACATAGAGTTTGGATTAACGACAATTGGGCTTACAAGAACTGAGAGACAAAAGAGGATTGAGGCTGTTCTTGGCAAGGTCAATATGCAAAAATATGCCAAAGAGTACCCTGCAAGACTTTCAGGGGGACAACAACAGCTCATCGCCATTGCAAGAGCTATTGTTACAGAACCCAAGTTACTCCTCATGGACGAACCCTTATCGAATATTGATGTGCAATTGCGTGATGATATTAGAAAGGAAATAAAGCGTATTCAGCAGGAGACAGGAATTACAACCGTTTATGTAACTCACGACCAGGAAGATGCATTTCTGTTAGCTGACAAGATAGCCGTAATGAATGCAGGAGTAGTGGAGCAGATCGATAGTCCCGAGGAGATTTATTTTTCTCCGGGATCACTTTTCGTGGCTAATTTTATCGGAGAATCGAATACTATACGGGTAAGAATAGTAGACAGGGATAAAGTAGTAACCCCATGGGGTGAGTTGGTATGTAGGACAAAGGGTCATGAGAGGGGAGAGGCCTTTCTTTTTTTTAGACCACATCAGGTACAGGTTGAGCAAAATGGTTTTTATGAGGGGGTAATTATTAAACGGGAATTTATAGGCGGAAGGTACAGATATTATATCGAGATACCTCAAGGTGAAATTAAATTCTATAATCAAAATTTTTATAGAATAGGTGAACTAATCAGGTTTTCCATCAAAGAAGCGAATCTATTATTTTCTTAAAAGGCCTACTTCACTATTTTATCCAGCATTTCCAGCATTTTTACCCTGTGTGTGCCTGACCAGTACACGCGGCTGCATTGCCGGCAAACATCAAATTCATCCTGTGTTGAATAAACATACGGTGGTACTCTGTCTCTTATTTTTTCCTTCTCGACAGAATCTAACAGTCTGTTACACAGCAAACATCGGGTAAAAATACCCGACATGTAATCGATGTTGTAATGGCCGATAACTTGCCTGAGTTGTTCTTTATAATAAGGGCTTTTGATAAGCAGGGAGTTTTTTGCTGATTCACGTTCAGTTAACTTCCTATCCATTGTTAAGATGACGCGGTGCTCATGAATGGCCATTGCGATAAGGTCATCATCAGAAATAGAAGATTCGTACACCACATCATGTCCTATTATGCGCAACCATCGTGCGAGCTTGCCAAGCATGGCATCAGCAATAAACTTCAAAGGTTCTGTAGTCATGGAGAAATATTATTGTCTTTGAATTTGCCCTTTCGGACAGGTACCAGTCAAAAACAAAGCCACATGGGTGCTATTCCGGATAGAAATTCCACCAGAAAAGCCAGGAGAAAAGCCTTGAAAGATTTACGGGCATATGCTAGTATTATCTTCTTATTAGAAGGAAATTTCCATAGTATATTTGTTCAAACCCCCAAATTGAATGATTTTTGTGTAAAAATCTTTAAAAACCATTTAGGTTAAAGTAATAATTGTACCCTGTTTGGTACAACCCGGAAAGGGACTTATATTATGGGCGCTGAATTTCAGGGTAATTTAATTGGTGCGGGAAAGGTTTTTGGAATTATCATTAGCCGATACAATAATTTTATAACAAAGCGTTTATTGGATGGCGCAATCGATGGACTTATTCGGCACGGTGTAAAAGAAGAGGACGTTGATATTTTTTGGGTACCCGGCGCCTGTGAAATACCAGTCGCCGCTCTTAAGGCTGCGCAAAGCGGTAAATACGATGCAGTAATTTGTTTAGGCGCAATCCTCCGTGGTGAAACACCTCATTTTGACTATGTCGCAAGCGAATCTGCCAAAGGCATTGCACACGTTGGATTATCTACAGGAATTCCAACCATCTATGGTGTAATTACAACAGAGACCCTGGAACAGGCCATTGACCGTGCTGGCGCAAAAACTGGAAATAAAGGTGCTGAGGCTGCCATATCCGCCATAGAGATGGTAAATCTTTTTGAACAAATGCAATCCGGTATAAAAACAATCAAAAGTCGTTAACCCACTATCGGTATTTTACCCTTCTTTTCTCTTAATCAGTTATTTCAATTGTAGATTTATTTTAAAGTTGCTCTTATTAAAAACCAAATATTCCATGCGCAACAGAACGATTGCTCGCGAACTCGCCCTTCAATCCCTTTACCAACTTGATCTACGCGGCGATGACATCATTAACGAGATTAATACCTTCTGCAAAAACAGCACGGAAAAGGAAGATATCTATCAGTTTGCCATAGCACTCGTCAACGGCTGCCGGTCACGGATAAAAGAGATCGACGAAAAAATCTCCGGTGTTACAGAACACTGGGAATTACGCCGCATGGCTATTATTGATAAAAATATTCTGCGTTTAGGGGTTTATGAATTACTGTACAGAAGTGATATCCCCCCAAAGGTATCAATCAACGAGGCCATAGAGCTTGCAAAAAAATTCAGCACGAAAAATTCAGGAACGTTTGTGAATGGAATTTTAGACAAGATTTATACTCAGTTTGGAAATGGGAAATGGAAAGACAGTGGGTATACTTCCGTTTTTCAGGACAGAGGAGAAATAGACTATGGAAACTCAGACCTGCACGTACACACAAACTATTCCGACGGGACGATGACACCAGAAGAGGTTGTCGATGAGGCTATCAGACTCGGTGTTTCAACTATTGCGATTACGGACCACGACACTATTGACGGTGTTAAGGTCGCCTCTCGTTACAGCAAGGACAAAAATATCCATATTATACCTGGTATAGAATTTTCTTCATATCTTAGCCCTTCGGAAATTCACATCCTGGGATATTTTATTGATGTGAATAACAAATTTTTACTAAAAGTAATAAAACAATCCCGCGAGGACCGCATTAACCGTATATGTGCTATGGTGGAGAAATTACATAAGCTCCAGGTTGATATTGATCCACAGGAAATTTTGACGCTCGCCGGAAAGGGTTCCCCCGGGCGTATGCACGTGGCAGAAGTGCTATGGAAACACGGCTATTGTAATTCCATTGTAGAATCATTTTTAAAATATATAGGCGATAATAAGCCTGGATATGTTCCCAAAAAAACATTGACGCCACAACAGGCTATTGAATTAATCAGAGATGCCGGGGGTGTGCCGGTTCTCGCCCATCCAGGACTAACTCAAAGAGATAATGTTATTGAAGATTTGGTAAAATACGGACTGAAAGGGATCGAGGCATATTATCCATCTCATACCCCCCAGGCAGTCGAGAAGTATCTCAAGATAGCAAAGAAGTACAACTTGGCCGCAACTGGTGGCTCAGACTTCCACGGTGAACGAAAGAAAGACAGTCCTATCGCTAAAGTAGTGGTGCCGGGGGAGCTCGTTACAAAACTCAGGCAAAAATGTCCTGCGTAATGCAGAAGTTTATTTTATTAATTTACCAATAAACTCATTGAACAACAGACCATTCTCAAACGTCACAAATAGATGTTATTTGGGAATGGTCTATTTATGAAAATCTAGACAGGAGATAATAACTGAATGGCACAGTCTTCGAAGAAAGACAAAAATATATTGGATGAAACAAAAGTGGAAACACCGGAAACCGTTCGCGGAAAAGAAGACATGAAAAAGCAATCTGAAGGATCATCTGAAAACCGGAAGAACGGCAGGGGAAAACACCGGGGCAGTTTTTGGTCCCGATTAAAAAATTTTACAGCAGAAGCGCCAAAAACTGTCGTTGTAGATGGTGATACGATAAAGCTCGTTCCAATCTCACCGGAAACTGAGGTTATTGAAGAAGCTCCGGAAAGACAAACTTCTGTCCCTTCTGAGACAGCGGTTTCGATCTCACCGGAAACTATTGTTGGTAAAGATGAAGCTGGAAGTCAGACCTTGCCTCCACCAGTAGAGACCGTTCCGGTTTTACCGGAAACTGCTGTTGTTGAAGAACATATTGGAGAGGAAATTCCTGTTTCATCAGAAAGGCTCAAGAAGGGTTTAGAGAAAACGCGTAATCGATTCTGGTCCCGTCTGAAAAACCTCTTTTCTTTCAGGAGAAAGATCGATGAATCTGTACTTGAGGAATTGGAGGATATCCTGATTGGTGCTGATATCGGTGTAAAATCCGTCCAAAAATTAGTACACGAATTACACGAAGCATGGAAATCCAAAACAATAACTGAAACCTCACAGATACATGATTTTATAAAAGACAGACTCAAAGAAAGCCTACGGTCTCTTCAAATCGATATCAATTATGCCCCTATCCCCCCTACGGTTATCATGGTTGTAGGAGTAAATGGAGTTGGCAAGACCACAGCCATAGCAAAACTTGCAAACACTTTCATTAGAGATGGCAAAAAGGTGATGGTTGCAGCAGGCGATACCTTTCGGGCGGCCGCTGTTGATCAACTGGATATTTGGAGCAAACGCATCGGGGCGGAGATTGTAAAGCATCAAACCGGTTCTGACCCAGCAGCAGTAGCATATGACGCCCTGGAAGCAAGTATTGCAAGGGGTATCGATGTCGTCATTGTTGATACAGCAGGACGTCTTCACACCCATGAGAATCTTATGAACGAACTGGGCAAGATTAAACGGGTTATTTCCAAAAGAATTTCTGGTGCTCCCCATGAAGTTCTGATGGTACTCGACGCCACAACCGGACAAAATGCCATCTCCCAGGCAAAAATGTTTAAACAGTCTGTTGACATTACAGGAATTTTTTTAGCAAAGTTAGATGGTACGGCAAAGGGCGGTTTCGTACTCGGCATGCGCAATGAAATAAACATTCCCGTAAAATATATCGGGTTGGGTGAAAAAGCAGAGGATATAGAGAAATTTAACCCCGATGCCTTTGTGAATGCCTTGTTTGAATAGTATACTGCTTTTCCTGCAGAGAGTGGCGGGAACGCAAAGAAAACAAAAAAAGAAAAATATATGATGAAAAACGATAAGGTTTTTTTTCATATCCTTCGCTTTAATCCGGACACTGATAAAAAGCCGTTTTTCCAGAAATTTGAAATCCCTTTTACCCGGAAAGACCTGACAGTGCTTGAGGGGCTTAATTATATCCAGCAGCGACTGGATAACTCCCTGGCCTTTCGGTCTTCTTGCAGGGAGGCTATTTGCGGTTCTTGTGCTATGCATATCAATGGAAAGTATCGCCTGGCCTGTAACACCCTGGTTTCAAAACTCAAATCAAATACCATTACGATTCGGCCGATTGCCCACATGCCCATACATAAAGACCTCTTTGTTGACATGAAACCCTTCTGGGAAAAGTACGAGTATATCAAACCATACCTGATGCCCGGTAAACCATTACCAACATCAGGAGAACGGATACAGAGTCCTGACGAAAGGGCGAAAATTGATATCCTGGTCGATTGCATCCTTTGCTCCTGCTGCCATTCCTCGTGTCCTGTTACGGCATCACATGAAAAATATCTTGGTCCTATGGCTTTCCTTACGATAGACCGGTTTGTATCAGACAGCCGGGATGGCGCAAAGGAAGAACGTCTGACAATTGTAAACGATGAACATGGTGTATGGCGTTGCCATACGGTTTTCAATTGTCAGGAGGTATGCCCCAGGGACTTGAATCCGAGTGGTTCTATCGCCCATTTGAAGATGGAAATTGTTAAAAACAAAATTTAGAGACTAACTTTTATTTAAGGAAGGATGACGAACATGGAAGAAAAGAAAAAAATTGCTGTCGTTGCAAGGACAGAGGGCATTGAGATTGTTGTGGAAGGTGAAGAAGATACCGATGATTATGAATTGTACCTCTCCAAGTCTCAGGCAATAGAACTCGCTATGAACATACTGAATACCCTCTATAAAACAGGCGTAAAGATATAGGTAACATATGGTAGATGATGACCCTATAAAACGTATCTGTGTGTTTTGTGGTTCCAATACCGGTGCGCGTTCGGTGTATACCGATGTTGCTCAACAGCTCGGTAGCGCTATTGTATCACATGGAATGGGACTTGTTTACGGCGGAGGGAGTATTGGTCTGATGGGAATCATTGCAGACGCTGTTTTAAAAGAAAAGGGAAATGTTATCGGTGTAATTCCACATGCCCTTGCTTCCAAAGAGTTTGCCCATCCTGGCCTGACAGAACTCCGAATGGTATCGAGTATGCATGAACGAAAGGCCATGATGGTGGAGTTATCCGATGCCTTTATTGCCATGCCAGGTGGCTTTGGCACCTTTGATGAATTCTTCGAGATTCTTACCTGGGCACAACTGGGACTACATACAAAACCAATTGGATTACTCAATGTGCAAGGATATTTTGATTTATTACTGGCGTTTATAAATCATGTATTCGAGGAACGTTTTATACAAACAAAACATCATCGTCTCATTATAACATCTCACGACCCCGAAGAACTGCTGTCGGAACTCATCCGCCGTAAACCCCTTTACAAGGTTCCCCAACAGATCGATTGGAAAGAGGCGTAATATATAATCCTACTGCGGCCGTGACCGCAACCCAGAAGATGCAGCAGACAGTACGCAGTTGGCAATAGACAGAGAGGGATGAATTTCCATTACCGACTGCTTACTCAAATCAGGAAACTGAACAGTTATAAAAAACCTACAAAACAATCAATCCTTTACAAAAGAAACCTTCTTTGCCCAAATACTCCCGGGATAATCCTTCTTGATTTTCTTCCATGC
The DNA here is from genome assembly GCA_021646415.1 of Candidatus Brocadia sp. NCBI lineage: Bacteria > Pseudomonadati > Planctomycetota > Candidatus Brocadiia > Candidatus Brocadiales > Candidatus Brocadiaceae > Candidatus Brocadia > Candidatus Brocadia sp. The sequence goes on along the minus strand of SOEU01000004.1, from coordinate 135,928 downwards.
GTTTAGTAATGCGTCCACGTTATGGGCGGCCTTATATTCCGAAACACCAAACCAATATTGTGCTTCCGGAGCAACATCGCTCTTAGGATATCTATCCACCACCCACTTTAGTTGGGCGCCGGCACTCTTATAATCCTGTTTTTGCAGTGACATAAAACCCAGTCCGAACTGCAATTGTGGTATAAATTCTTCTGGGGGCAGAAAACCATTGAAACGATAATATTCGGTACCGGAAGAATCCAAAATAATGATCGTTGGTGTCCAAAATGCCCGGTATTTGCCGAGAAGGTCCGAACCGCTTTGAACGTTGATTTGCAGGGGAATGAAATTTTTTCTGACATAGTCTACTACTGTAGCATCAGGGTACGTCACGGTACCCAATGTTTTGCAGCCTGTTCAGGTGGGTGCAAAGAAGTCTAACAAGACAGGCTTTCCCGTCATTTTTGCCTTTGTAACTGCCTCGTCAAGGGTTTTTTCCCACACAATAGACGGCGGTGTGTTTTTGGTGTCTGCGGCAAATGATGCTGCGAAGGGTGTCACTAATGATACAAGACAGGGCAAAACGTATTTTAACATGACCATCCTCCTTTTTCAAAATGTGGCAGGATAGATTAAAAATACATACAGAACCTATAACACAATATTTTTCCAGAGTCAACAAAAAATATTCTTTATCATAAACCACACATCAACGTTGGTTGTACCGGTAACAATTAAGGAGAACAATCCTTGCCTCTTCAGTGTTTATTATAGTACAATATTTTATCGTATCACGTTTATCTTTCCAAAATACCTTTAATCCAAAATTCAGTGGTATAGAAAAGTTCGAAGAAAAAAAATTTTCATGGTCTGATTTGTAGCTTTCGGAGTTAAAAACATGTTCAGAGTACGATTCCATGGCAGGGGCGGTCAGGGGGCAAAGGTGGCAAGCAGGGTACTCGGTACTGCCGCCTTTCTTGAAGGTTACTACGCGCAGGACTTCCCACTCTACGGTGCCGAGAGGAGGGGTGCACCCATAGCTGCCTTCACCCGCATATCAAAAGAACCCATCCTGGAACGAGGTGTGATTCCCATGCCGGATATTGTGATCGTGATGGACGAGACCCTCCTGGATGATCCCCTGGCAAACCCGTTATCAAGGCTTAAAGAGGGTGGTATTGTCTTTATAAATACCACCCACAGTCCGGCAGAGGCAAAGGACAAGTACAAAGTAACAGCACAGGTTATTACCCTGGACTTAACGAAGATCGGCCTTGATATGCTGGGACTGCCTGTCCTGAGCACCTTAGCTGGCGGCGTTGCCTCAAGGATTGCCGGTCTCAAAGCGGATTCCTTAAAAAAGGCGGTTGAAAAGGAGACGTCTGAGATATTAACCGACAAGGAACTTCTTGCAAAAAACGTAGAGGCTGCACTCTATTGTTTTCATGCGATCCAACCTATAGAAATAAAGACTACAGAAGCCATTCACAAAGAAAGCCCCGTTATTGACGTACCGTTCGAGCCCGCCTTAATTTCCAGTCCCGCCATAAATTCTACGGGAAATACCCCTTTACGAAAGACGGGTAACTGGCGGGTATTTAAGCCCGTCTGGAACTACGAAGCCTGTACCAAATGTATGACCTGTGTCGCCCGGTGTCCGGACGGTTGCATTGCTGTGAATGAAGACGGCTTCCCCTATACCGATTATAGCAACTGCAAGGGATGTATGATATGTGTGGAGGAATGTCCTGTAAAGGCAATAGAGAAGGTGCGGGAGGTTCATGCATGGTAAACTCAAAATTACACCGATAGAGAAACTTCTCACTACATCGGCACATAGCCATAAGCAATATTTAAAAAGGTACTTAGAAGTAAGTACAAAACTATCAAGATTCATCCATGCGCTAAATAACGAATATAAAAACAGGGGATTGGCTGGGTGGCACGGACAAACTTGTTTGTCCGTGTTTGTGTTATCTTGCATAGAATGTGATATGGGATATAAATGGAGCAGCAGCAAAGGAAAACCATTTGCCATTACAACAGCCCAGGCCACGCACACCTTTTAACCTTTTCATGTTATCAACACTTCCTTTGTTGAGCAGGGAACGAACAAAACGTTGGTTAATTGAGGCAATTACAGAAGCAAAAGGAAAACATAAGTACGCCCTATGAGCATACGTAATCATGCCAGAACATGTTCATCTCGCAGTCTATCCACTGGTTCAAAAGTATAATATTTCATTATTTCTGAAAACACTTAAACAATCGGTAGCCAGAAAGGCTAAACATTATCTGGAAAAAAACAATCGACAGTGGTTGGATAAATTAACTGTCAAACGTGGGTCAAGAAAGGTTTTTAGATTCTGGCAAACTGGGCCGGGATATGATCGGAATATTAACAGTGAAAATGAACTCTTTGAAAAGATGCATTATATCCACAATAATCCCGTTAAGAGAGGTTTAGTATTAGCTCCTCAAGAATGGAGATGGTCAAGCGCGGGCTGGTACCTTGGAGAAAGGGACGTCGTGTTAGCCAATGAATGATTTTACCTTTTAATCATTCATGGTAAATAAACTTGAGCACGGACAAACATGTTTGTCCGTGTTTGTTTGATCTCATAAAATGTAAATTTGAAAAAATTCATTACATTCACAATAACCCTGTTACTAGGGGACTTGTATTAACTCCCCAAAAGTTGAAATGGTCAAGTGCACGTTGGTATAACGGGAAAAGGGATGACATGTTTGCAATAGCTGATATTATTCTTTAATTACAAAAAAGAAAATTTGATTGACGAAGTTGAGTCGCGGTTGAAGCAGAAGATAGAAACAAGAAAACTGTTTAGTAGTATCTTCCAAAGATAATCTTGGCATTTTTAGCAAAAATTGTGAATAAAATTAACCCTGACAGGGTTGACTCACGAATTTCATGCTTCGGATTTTGTCTTTTCCGACTCGTTCTGGTTAAGCAGAAAGTTATATGATTGCAAGTTGATTATGATTGTTGTGGAGCACCCATTATAAACTGGAATATCATGGCGGTCTTTAAAAAAATTGACATAGAATGTATAAACAGGTAAAAAGTAGTAACGTAACTATAGTAGGAGGACTGATATGCTTCACGTTGGATTAAGGGAAGCAAATATGCACTTTTCAAAATACCTGAAGCTCGTCAGAGAAGGGCAGGAGGTTGTTGTAACGGAGAGGGGAACCCCTGTTGCCGTTATCAAGCCGGTTATGAAAGAGGGGACACCGGACGATAAGATCAAAGGTCTGGAAGATCAGGGGATATTGCGAGGGGCTGTTAAAGGGAAGTTGCCGCTTGGCAGAACTATTACGATTGCCGGAAAGCCTTTATCTGAAACCGTGATAGAGAGAAGGGAAGAAAGGTTTTAAATGAACCCGCCCTGGATAATATTGATACAAGCGCCTATTTGAAGATATTCCTGAAGGAAAAGGGTTGAAGACTGTTTTTGTTGGTTGAACTGTTACGAATAAGAGGGATAATCTCGAAAAGACACGAAGCCGCAAAGAATGATGAAGGATGGAATATCAAGGATAATCAATAGAGGATACACAATAAATCGTTGTGCCTTAGTGGCTTTGTGTGAGGAAATAGATAGATTTTCCATTCCTGTTCGTTTAGGGGGTAGGTTGGGTTGAGGAACGAAACCCAACGTTTCTGTAAATGGCATGGTTGATGTTGGGTTTCACTCTCGCTCTACCCAACCTACAGAACTATGAAGGGAAAATTATTTATGAGGACATCTTAAATGCCAGAATATCCAAAACATCTTATTTTATCAAACAAAGTTTACAATCTTTCTGTTTTTCCTGCAAATGGTAGTCGAGCGTTTAACCGGGGTCTTATAGACTTTCACGTAACGGGAGAAAATCCTTTATCTAACTCAGATAAATGGAGTACACTCTGAGGTGAGCGAAGAACTTTACGAGGATTATCCTGGTTTCAGACAGGCTATTCCTCTTGAATGGGTTCTTTTCAGGTTTTTATCTCATTACGTTCGCACGAATTCAGTTCACATTCTTGCCGGTACAGGTGGAGAAGTCCTCACAACAACTACTTTTAATGACTACTTGGGTAGGGTAATTACTGATAATGAAGCTGAACAGATGTTGCGTGTTATACTCATGTCCTGGGTCCGCGTTTTTCCAAGTGAAAATATAACATTGTACGAAATATATATTTCTACTGATATTCCTGTTGATATGTTAAAACGAGGTATTAATACTCTAAAGTTTTTAGGTCATATTGAAGAAATAAAACAAGATATATATAAAGTTAAACCCAGTATCTTCGATAATCTGCCTTTACCGAAGGGTGAAGTATCATTAGATAGAAAAATTAACCGATATTATCAAGAAATTAAAATCGAGGCCGTTGAACCATTTTGTTTTATCATAATGCCATTTAAACAAAAAGAGTTTCCGCAAAGAATTTATACGGAAGTCATAAAACCCTTAGTTGAGGAAGTTTTTTAAAATTTCATTTTATCGGGTAGATGAGGATCGTTTACCCGATCGTATTGATAATAAAATTTATAGCTATCTCCTGAAATCGGCATTTATAATTGCCGAGGTTACTACTCTTAATCCCAATGTATTATATGAACTAGGCTTGGCACATATGCTTGAAAAGGATTGTATTATTCTTACTCAAACTCCTATTGCAAATGTACCTTTTGATATAAATAGAATTAGGGCTGAACAACATGAAGGGGATAACCAGTTAAAAGAAATTTTAAAAAAATCAATATCAGCACTCGCTTTCAAAATGAAGTAAAGGCCAGGTTAACCTGCTGTTAGCGATTAACAGAGTATACTTGATTTGTCCGGGCTTTATAGACACCGGAATGATAGCCAGAATACTGTCTCTTGATGTTTCGGTGTGGGGACACGCCGAAACATCTGAAATATTTTCAAAGTTTCCCGATGCCACCCTGCGATAGTGGTATGCTGTTTATCGTTGAGCTTCTTAAATATTCGGCCATTTGCCAATATTCTCTTGCCTTATAAGCCCTAAGGCTTATATACTACGCATATAATGGTGAGGACTTATAATTTCAAAAACACCGGGAGAATGTGGGGTATGAGAAATGACGGGCTTTATGCGGTTATAACTGGCGACATCGTTGGATCTTCAAGACTCACCACCGCTCAGCGCAGCCGTTTATTATCGGTACTCAAATCTTCGTTCAATACGATCAAAGATATCCTGCCTGACGGAATACGCGCACCCTTTGAAATACATCGTGGGGATAGTTTCCAGGGGGTGTTATCCAAACCAGAGGCAGCCCTTCGGGTAGCTATCATTATTCGTGCTGGTTTACGACACGGTTTTAAGACAAAGCAGCGCCGCTATGCACTGGATGCGCGGATTGCCATAGGAATTGGGTCCATCGACTTTCTTCCCTCTGGTCGGGGGTCTGAAGGAGATGGCGAGGCATTTCGTCGTTCCGGGCCGACATTGGATGGGATGAAGGGAGACCGGCGGTTGCTTATCCGCACTCCCTGGCAAGCGGTTGATGCGGAACTTGATATAGAATGCGCCTTGCTCGATGCCCTGATAAACAGGTGGTCTGCCGAGCAGTCGCAGGCAATACTTGGTCAAATCCGGGGTTTAACTCAAGAGAGGGCTGCGAAGGAATTCGGTATCTCCCAACCAGCCGTCCGCCAGCGTTTGAAAAGTGCTGGTGGCTGGGCCATCGAAGAGCTATGCCGCCGGTATGAACTGCTTATTGCCGAAAAGAAAGCACAGGGGCTTATAATGAAGCGAAATAAGGTCAGGAGCTTATAATGATAAGCCCATTGAGTCAAGATGATTTACTACCACTCCTCCGCCTTATCGTAGCCCACGTAATTGCAGACTTTGTGTTTCAAGGGGATTCCTGGGCAGGGCAGCGATTCGGGGGAAAAAAGATATCCGGCTGGCTTTGCGTGCATGGGGCATTTGCCGGAATACTTGCATATATTTTTGCGGGATTCTGGAATGCACTTTGGCTCCCGTTTGTTATTTTTATTTCACACGTTTTGCGCGATGGTTTAAAATCTAAAGGAGATGACACAGCCCGGTCATTCCTGTGTGATCAATCAGGACATTTGGTCATTATTTTAGGATGCTGGATATTACTGATACATGGTAATATATCAGGCATCGTTACCTTTCTGGTTTCACGAACAGCAAATGCAGGATTTTGGGCTGTAATTCTGTCTTATATTATAGTAATCTGGCCGGCAGGTGTCTGGATCGGTAAAATTACAAAACCGTGGAGGGAAGAAATAAAAGAAACGTCTTCGCCGGGTCTGGAGAAGGCCGGACTATGGATTGGACGTTTGGAACGCTTCCTCATATTGACGTTTGTCCTGCTCAGACACTTTGAAGCCATTGGTTTCCTGATTGCAGCGAAATCGATCCTTCGGTTTGGCGAGATGAGAACCCCAAATTGCCGAAAAGAGGCCGAATACATATTAATAGGCACCATGATCAGTTTTGTAATAGCAATTATTTTGGGGGTATTCACGAGCTGGATGCTGCAATACCCATTGGTCCCGGAAAATAGCAATTCAGACAATGTCGACTCCTGGAATTTATTTGAAATTTAGGGTTTGAAAGGGAGATAATGTGGAAATGATAAGGGAGATGCTCACGGGTAATGCCTCGGCTGCCTGGGGTGTGAGGCTGGCTGATGTCGATTATATACCGACATACCCCATAACACCGCAGACAGAGATTATCGAAACACTGTCACGATGGATTAGCGACGGGTTTATGGATGCCAACTTTGTCTCTTTAGATTCAGAGCATTCCATGATTACCGCAGCAGGGGCCGCATCAGCAACGGGGGTGAGGGTTTTTACTGCGACATCAAGTCAGGGGCTTTTGTACGGCTTTGAGATGCTCTATACCGTAGCAGGGTGGCGGGTGCCCCTTGTGATGGTAAACGTTTCAAGGGGCTTATCAGCCCCGATAACGCTGGAACCCGACCATAATGACATCCTTGCAGCCAGAGATTCGGGGTTTTTGCAAATTCACTGTGAAACATGCCAGGAGGTACTGGACTCCATATTAATGGCGTATCGATTGGCAGAGGATGAGCGTGTCCTTCTCCCCATTTTTGTAAATATGGACGGATTCCATCTCTCCTTTACCAGGGAACCTGTAAATATACCGGAGATAGAAGATGTCAGAAAGTTTCTGCCACCTTACCAACCAAAACATGCATTTTTCAAGGCAAGTCAACCAATGGCACAGGGCCTGGCGGTCATTGGAGGTTCCCTCTATTCGTATTTTAAATATCAGATGCACCTTGCAAGCATGAAGGCGCTGGATGTTTATAAGGAGGTTTCTAAGGAATTTGAAGAGATATTTGGCCGAAGCTATAATACCATCGAAGGGTATATGATAGACGATGCCGAATATATCCTGGTCATGTCCAATTCATTTTCAACCCTCGGGAAGGCTGCTATAGAAAAGGCACGGGAGAAAGGCATTAGAGCCGGGCTTTTGAGGTTGAGGCTTTTAAGGCCATTTCCAGAGGCTGATATAAAGGAGACGCTGAAAGGGAAAAAAGCCGTGGCTGTCTTAGACCAGAATATTAGCGTGGGAAAGGGTGGCATTTTGTATTCGGAGATCGCCGGTGCACTGTTTAACGGAAAAGAAATGCCTCTTTTACTGTCTTTTATTGGCGGACTCGGGGGGAAAAACATAAGTCCCCAGGAGTTTGAATTTATCTTCGATAACATGATTAAGGCAGGAGAGACAGGGAAAGTTGAGGCACCCCGGCTCCTTTATACAGAGGGAGAATGGAAGGATATGGAGAGATTAAAAACAATTGCTGGAAAGAAGTATAATAAAAATTATAATAGATAACCACGGAGACCCGCGGAATTAATATTTGAATATGAATATGCAACTTATAAAATCCTTAAAAGACCTTCCTGCAGAAGAGAATCTTTTCCCTGGCACCCCTACATGTGCAGGCTGTGGGGGTCTTTTGTCTTTGAGGCACTGTCTGAAAGCTTTGGGGAAAAAGACCGTAATTGTAAATGCCGCCGGTTGTTTCACCCTGCTTTCAGTCTATCCATTTACGCCTTTTCAGAATTCCTGGCTTTATACAGCGATGGCCTGTGCCCCTGCCGGGGCACAAGGTATAAGAGATGCCCTTGACATATTGATAAAAAAGGGAAGGTTGGATCCCGAAGAAGATTTGAAGGTGGTTGTGCTGACGGGCGATGGAGTTGCTTATGATATGGGCATTGCATCCACATCGGGGGCCATGCATCGTAATCTCGATTTCTATTACATCTGCTCCGACAACGAAGCATATGGGAACACGGGCTTCCAGTCGTCAGGTGCGACACCCTTTGCATCAAAGACGGGGACAACGCCCATAGGGAAGATAAGTCCAACCGGGGCTTTACTCCCTAAAAAGGACCTTTTTGAGATATGGAGAAGTCATAAACCACCATATCTTGCAACCATCTCTCCGGCCCACCCGGTTGATCTGATCAACAAGTTTAAAAAGGCAGAACAGTACAAAGGGCCGAAACTCTTCATAAACCTTTCTCCTTGTCCGCCTGGCTGGACAACAGATCCGTCCCATTCTGCCAGATTAGCGAAGCTCGCAGTGGATACGGGTATCTGGGCATTGAAAGAGGCTATTTATGGTGAGGTAACGCATACGATTATTCCAAGGAAATTTAAACCTGTCGAAGACTATTTAAAAGAACAGGGGAGATTTTCACATCTCTTTAAACCGGTGAGGCAAGAAAGCATCCTTAAGAGTATACAAACAACGGTCGATCAGTATTGGAATGAGGTTTTGGGTAACCGTAATTCTCTTTGTAATTCATGAAAAGAGAATACGCAGCACACGCACAGAAACGGGAAAACAGAAGTTCTGGGGCGGCACCGGCAGTCCGGAAAAAGGTCATCACTTCATCCGAAGTGCAGAAATTCCAGGAAATGATCTACTGCTATTACCGGGAACACGGCCGTAACCTTCCCTGGCGAATGACACAAAACCCCTATCATATCCTCATCTCAGAAATTATGTTGCAGCAAACCCAGGTACAGAGGGTTATAAGAAAATACGAACGATTCATCAAAATATTTCCGGATTTTTCTTCCCTCGCCCAGGCACCGCTCCGCCCGGTACTCAGTGAATGGCAGGGATTGGGTTACAACCGCCGGGCGATAGCCTTAAAAAAGATCGCTCAAAGGGTCATAGAAGAATTTCATGGCAATCTTCCCTCTGCTGTAGAAACATTGATTACCTTTCCCGGAATCGGCAGGGCGACAGCTTGTGCAATTTCTGCCTTTGCATTTTACCTACCTACGGTCTTTATTGAAACAAATATACGAAGGGTATTTATCCATAGCTTTTTCCATGATAAGACGAATATCACGGATGCCGAAATCCTTCCTTTGGTGGAAAAGACCCTTGATACTTCCAATCCCCGGCAGTGGTATTATGCCCTCATGGATTATGGAGTCATGCTGAATCAGAAATATGAAAATTTTAACAGGAAAAGCGCCCATTACCAAAGGCAGTCTCCATTTCAAGGTTCCAACAGGCAAGTTCGTGGAATGATTCTGAAAGCCCTTACCGGTGCATCATCTGTTTCTGAACCTGAAATGGCGCAAAAACTTCGGATCAGCAAGAAAAAACTTGCAAATAACCTTGTTCAACTGGAAAAAGAAGGTTTTATTAAAAAGAAAGGGAAAAAATTTACCTTAGCTTAAGATCCAGAAATAGAAACAACATCTTCTGAAGACACGCAGTGCGTGTTTAAAATGCCTACGAAGAGTACAAAAAAACCACAATAACTATGCCCCTTGCAGATAATTCTCCTGAAAAATGACCGAAATTAACGAGGCATATTATTTGCAAAACATTTAATAATAAATACGATACTAAAAAACCAGGAAAAAACCATCAGATGAATTTTGTTGTTCAGGAGAAATTATAACCATTTCAGGTGCTTAGCCGGTATCAAATCTATTTAGGAGAATATCCATGCACTTTCGGTGGAAAATATATGTTTGTATATCTTTTCTTGCAGTCCTTGGCGTGTACGGTTGTTATACACCGCCTGCTCAAAAACCGATTACTATCATAAAACCTCGCGAAAGTACCCTGCCCCCTGGAAAACCCCATAAAAGAGCAGAACCTTATATTATCAGTCAATTAGACCGTTATTTTGTGCGAGACTGGAAGTACATCGTTATTCATCATAGTGCCTCAGCGTCCGGTAGCGCCGCCGATTTTGACAGATTTCACAGGGAAAAAAAAGGATGGGAGAATGGCCTGGGATATCATTTTGTGATCGGGAATGGAAACGGCACCCCGGACGGAAAGATTGAGATCGGTAATCGATGGGTAAATCAGATTAATGGCGCCCATGCCGGCGTGGAGGAATACAACCATTATGGCATAGGAATATGCCTTGTGGGAAACTTTAACGAATCCTCTCCAACGGCAGCTCAAATGGCCTCACTTTCAGTATTGACAGAATACTTGCAGAACAGATGTCATATTCCTTCGGAAAATGTTATCATGCACAGACACTGCAGACAGACGGATTGCCCAGGGCGAAATTTTCCCTATTATAAGTTGCTTGCCAATACTTATCGTTATTGAAATATATCACATCGATTTGAAATTCAATGATCTTCATGAGAGCAATAGACTTATCGGTGTTTATTTGACTTTTTCGTGATATTCAAATTAATAATTTCCCTATATTTTTTTAGCCTTGCATCCTGTTCCAGTCTAAATCGCAACGGTTGGTGTCCCCTTCGGCATATGGTAGCAAATTCGCACCATGCACATTTTTGTGTGTCTTCTGCCGGCGAAACGGGAAAGATGCCCTCACGAATGACCCGGAGAAATTCACGCAAGGTCTCCCAGTATTGCTCCTTGCACGACACCCAACCCTCACCGTCGATGGTCTTTTTTTGCGGACACATCTGCCTCTTCTTTTCCTCCTGAGACCCTGCAATGTATACAAAGGAGGCCTCATCCAAGTTGACCTGATCTTTGGGAATACGACCCTTCTTAATTTCCCCCAATAGTAAATGTTCTGCCATGATGATATAGAAGGGAAGTTGCAATCTTTGACCCCTGATGACAGATTTCAAGAGATTTTCCACAGGAAACTTCCCGGATTTGTAATCGATCACATGAAAACTAGCTATGTCCCCGGCTTGTTTTATATCTATCCGGTCGATCTTTCCTTTAAACGTCATCTTTGAACCTTTTTCCTGTTGAAAGGATTCGGGGATGAGTTTGAACAAATCATTTTGTGGACCCAGTTTTACTGTCTTTTCCAGGTAAGTGGGGATATAGCCCGTTTTTTCGATCTGTTCGAGATCCCAAGTTATAAACCTTGTGAGAAGGTCGAGTATCTCCTCTTTTTCGATTTCCCAGATGATTGGGTATGGAATCGGTATCTTTTGCTCTATTTCTGTGAAATATTTTTGGGCAATACTGCGCAAAAGTTCTATAGGATTCCCATGTAAAAACGTCTTTTTTCCATCGCGGGCTTTTCCCCCCCTTGTTTCCTCCCCTTTGCAAGGGAGGGATGAAGGAGGGGTATTCCGATCACGACAAGGAGATGTCTTTGGCCCGCTACTGTTTTGTTCTACAGAATTCAATTTATGTCCTTTTATGGCAAAATATCCTTTCTCTATCAGGGCATGATAAAAGTCCCTCAGTATGTTGTGATAAAGGGTACCAAGGTCCACGGCTGCTATCATCTCGGCCGTTTCTGGTTCTTCCAGGGACTCCAATCCGAGAATCCTGCTCATAAAAAACTTAAACGGACAGACCCCAAAGACCTCTAACGCGGTAGGGCTAAGACCACGGCATGCCTGCTCATTTAGCCATTCGGACATGTCACCAATAACCCCGTCACATGATGTTAAGTGAGGCATGTAGCTTTCGAGAAAACCTAAGCTTGACTGTGAGCGATCAAAGACATCCCGGTTGATTCCAAAGGTCTTCAGATAATGGGTGGGGTCTATTCGGTCGAGTGCCATGCGAATGCCAATCTCTTTGGGTGTAAGCAAGGACACTTCTCTATTGAATAGCTTGTCCTTAATACCCCGCGGAGCGTAAACTGCGTATTCCGGCTTTTTCAAAAGATTCTTTCCAGTCACAGACATCCCTTTTATATTTTGAAGGATATCCAGGAGATAATGTGATTGAACCTTCGGCTTTCCTGCTTCATCTGAACGTTCATGGAGGAGATAGAGTCGCTCCCCCGCAGCATTTAACAAGAAAGTGAAGAGCAAACGTTCCTCATCAAACCCCCGGAGCTTTTCAGGAATGAAGTTTCCCAGGACTTCAGAAAGCCTGCGGCGGACATGGTCGCGCAAAAAGGGTTCTTCAGAAATGGCACGGGGGAATATCTTTTCATTGAGACCCAGTACAAACAGGGCACGGAAGGGGATGCCGCGGGCCGACATGGCATCCAGAACCTTTACACCTCTGCCGTTTCCCAATCCTATGGGTAAGGATTCCTGCCAACATGCGTCTATGAAGGTATCTATAAATTGATCCGATGTTACCTCTTCACCCAAACAGTCCAGGGTGCATAAAGTGCGCAACAAATCCCCTATTTTATTCAGTATTAAGAGGTCTCTTTCTTCCTCCTCCGGATTCATGCCTTCGGAGGGAATGTGGATATAGTTCCAGAGAAAATGAGTTATTTTTTGACTCATAATCGTCCATGACGCCTTTTCAGGAAGGGAAGATAGATCATTTGATAACGTATAGAGGATATTTTCCAGAAGCTTCACTTGATCCGTGGGGATGTGGACGCGCCTGCCTGTCTCTTCATCATCTGGAAACATATTTTTTCCCCCCCTGACATCCCCTTCACTAAAAGGGGAATACGAAGGGGTATTTCCGCCAATATTTGTGTCTTCTTTTGATATGGATTTTTCATTATCCATGTCAACAGATTCTGACGGCATTGTCCTCGCTTGCTCAAGTCTCGACAACCAGCACGTGATATCACCCCGAATACCCAGCCTTCTGCTCAGGATGTCCCAGAGGTCGGGGCGTGGAATAACTCCCTGAGGATCACACGGCGGCACCTTGAAGTAAGGTGACCAGAGCAATTCAATGACCATAGGACGATAGAAATCTTCCCGCTTCAACCTGAGGATCTGTTGGATGACTTTTACCAATGGATACCTTACCAGAGGTTCCTGTGCACTGGTTATAAATGGGATAGAATTCTCCTGGAATATTCTTTTGATGGCATCGGTGTAAGGATCAAGCGATCTTGCGACTACGCCGATCTCCTCCATCTTATAACCCTCATCCGCTAATGTAAGTATCTCCTTAGCAACCGTCCAGACCTCATCCCGTTTACCTGAGGCATTTATAATACGGATATCTGATACGGGTTTCGTGTTGTGAGTTGTGTGTTGTGTGTTTAACTTGTGTCCAGCGACCCGTGACCCGCAACCCGCAACAGAGCTATCTTCTGATTGAAGAGCAATCAGGTATGAGAATCCGGTATCGCCCTCTGCGGATAACTCCTCTACATCACGTGCCAGTCCCAGAACGAATGATTCAAAAAAGGGCTTTACATAGGAAAAGGCGGGATGTTTCTTTTGGTAAGGCAAAAACAGTATTGATGGATAAGTCCGAAATATTTCTCTGAAAAAATCCTGTTCGACTCCTGTAAGATCATAGAACCCATATGCCAGGATGCGATTAAAACCTTTAAGAAATCCGGAATCCGGTATACATGCAGTGGCCATCCGAAAGACATCAGAATAATGGGATATATTTAAGGTTTTCAATTTCCGGCAGAACATGTTATGGAGATGTATAATTCCGTGAAGTTTCTGTATTTCCATACCTTCGACGAATCCTTCACGAACAGCCTCTTTCAAGTCATCGACCCGAACATTTGCGTCAATAAGGTCTTGTATGACCTGGAATAGGGCTTTAGCGAGGGCAGGTAGGGACTGTACATTTTTAAAGAGAGGCTCTTGAGTCGTATATTGTTTTAATAATCCGGCAATGATGCTTTCATAAATAACCTGCTGTTGAATAATCTGGCCTGCGTCTACTCCTGACCGTCTGCATATCTCATTTGCAAAGATAGAGAAGTTCATAAACGAGATATTCATAAATGAGGCGTCATGCTCCTGAACCAGACGTTCCTGGAGGCGATTCAGCATCCAGTTTATGGGTGCCACAACGGCAAGGGGTGCTAAGGGATCGTTCTCTTTTAACGTTTGTATGGTATTTACAAACGAATCTTCAAGGGATGGATGATAGTATCCAATCTTAACGGATAACATTATAGTTTACCTTGCCAAAAACCTCTTTTTACGTTTTTTGGAATTGATTCATATTCCGCTGACTACTAAACACTAAATTCAAAATCCGAAACTCGAATTTCGAATTTATATAATAGAAAAGTATTCATGTAAACCTTTTACTGAGACGCACTAGGAGATATCATCTCTCTTAAGAGGCTCTGCCCCATCGGTCAATTCCAAACTCTTGATGTGCGGCAGAGACGCACCAATAATACCTTCCATGTCGCCATACATACCGGCGGTATTATTGACTATCCTTTCAATCTGTTTTTCTCTCTTTGCCCATATTTTTATCATTGCCCTTTTTTCCTGATCCAGATCTTCTTTCATGGTTTTAAACGATTCGACGATCGCCTCAATTCTTTGTCTGAATTCCGGTCCTGACAAATAATTGTAAAGCACCTCCATTTTTTCGCTTTTGCCAACAATGGATAATTTGTGTTGCGCCAACTCTATTAAACTCGTCCGTAAAACTGACGCCAGGGCAATTGACAACAAAGAACCCGTGACCCACACCCCCTCTATTTGACCAAAAGTTTCTAGTCCCTTGGGCAGAGTTTCTGTCACCAGGACGGCAATTTCTGCCTTTACCTCCCGCTGATCATCTTTCAGTTTCGATAGCCAGCCGTCATTCCAGACCTTCGTATGCTTTGATTCCCATAGAATAGTGCCGCAATAATGGCCACTCCGGTTATGGACTTTTTGAGCGATATCAGCCCCCTTAATTCCTTTGGGTACTGGTTGGATTTCATCAACCGGAAATTGGGACCTTAAAAGAGATTCCAAATCCAACTCCAACACCTCACCCTGAGTTTGTATGGAACCCTGGTGTGCCTTGCGTTTGGCTTCGTCAAGGGCCTTTTTGGTGTCTTCCAGTTGTTTCTCTTTTTCCATGAGTTTTAAGCGATTTTCTTCCTCCGCTTCTTTTCTAGCCTTTTCAGAGATCAATTTACGTTCTTCGTCGAGTTTTCTGGTTATTTCGAGTTCCTGGTTCTTTCTCAATTCTTCTAACTCGCGTATCTTCTTGCGAAATTCTAACTCGGCCTTTTGGGCCGCGGCAATTTTCACCTCTTTTTCATTATTCTGTTCCTGCAAATCTTTTAACTTAACCTGAATGGCGTTCTCAACCTCTTTTCTAGCCTCTTGCTTTAGCTTTTCTCTTTCGGCCTGCAATCTCTGGGAGACCTGCTGGTCAATTGCCTTCTGTGAGTCTTCCAGAATTTTCTTCTCTTCTGCAAGTATCTTCTCACGCTTGGCAAGCTCTAATTCTCTATCCCGTGATTTCAGTTCGAACTCTTTTCGAAGCCCTTCTTTTATCTGATGGGAGAGTGTTTCAGTTAATGGTATCTCTTTACCGCAATAGGGGCATGTTATTGTTTGATCTGACATATCGTTATCCTATAGTATCACTTCGTAAAAGTTCTTTGTTGCTTCTAGTATTTTCCCTATGTTTAAGGACAGTCCGTCAGGGTCACGGACTTGACTATTTCCTACCGTTGATAGATTGCATGATCTCCCTGAAACTTTCCAGACCAGCTTCCAAATTTTCAATGATATCTCCAGCCAGTTCATCAGGGTCGGGCAAGTTATCAAGGTCGGCTAAGGACTTATCCTTTATCCATGTGATGTCAAGCGAGGTCTTATCACGGCCAATGATTTCGTCATACATAAATTTCCTCCACCTGCCTTCGGGATTTGTTTCACGGTTATATGTTTCCTTCCTTTTGTGGCGGTTAGTTGGATTATAGCATGTAATGAAATCTTTCAGGTCGTCCAACCGTAGGGGATTTTTTTTCAGTGTGTGATGAATGTTGGTACGGTAATCGTAAAACCAGGTTTCCTTCGTCCATGCCTTTTTCCCGGCAGTTTTTGCATCAAAAAAAATCACATTCGCCTTTACGCCCTGAGCGTAAAAAATCCCCGTTGGCAAGCGAAGGATGGTGTGCAGGTCAGTTGTTTCCAAAAGTTTCCTGCGCACCGTTTCTCCCGCCCCGCCTTCAAACAATACATTATCAGGCACCACGACGGCTGCCTGCCCTGTCGTTTTTAAAATGGTGTGAATATGCTGGACAAAATTGAGCTGCTTGTTACTCGTAGTTGCCCAAAAATCCTGCCGGTTGTAGGTAAGGTCTTCCTTTTCCTGTTCGCCTTCTTCATTGGTAAACGTCATACTGCTCTTCTTTCCGAAAGGCGGATTGGTAAGGACATAATCATACCGCCTGCCATCGTCGGCAACCAGCGCATCGTTGGAAGAAATCACACTCTCGCTGTCAATGTCACCAATGTTGTGCAGGAACATATTCATCAGACACAGCCTGCGGGTACTGGCGACAATCTCATTACCGAAAAATGTCTTATACTTAAGAAACCGCTTTTGTCCCGTATCCAGCGAAGGTTTGCTGGCAATAAAATCGTAAGCAGCCAAGAAGAAACCACCAGTCCCGCATGCCGGGTCTGCAATGGTTTTATAAGGCTCAGGCCTAAGACATTCCACCATTACTTTAATCAGCGCCCTTGGTGTGAAGTATTGCCCGGCGCCGCTTTTGGTGTCCTCTGCATTTTTCTCCAGCAGCCCTTCGTAAATCTGTCCCTTCACATCTGTGCCCATGGTGCTCCACTGTTCCTTGTCAATCATGTCAATGAGCTTGTAGAGTTTGGCGGGGTCTTGAATCTTGTTTTGGCTCTTGGTAAAAATTTGCCCCAGGATGCCTTTTTGTTGCGAAAGCTCACGAAGCAACGTGGTGTAATGTAGTTCCAGCGCTGCGCCCTTCTTTTCAGTCAGACTTTCCCAGGTATATGCCTGAGGGATGGGAAGTTTACGGTTATATGGCGGTTTGGAAAACTCATCTGCCATTTTCAGGAACAGCATATACGTGAGTTGCTCTAAATAATCGCCATAGCCTACACCGTCATCCCGAAGGGTGTTGCAAAAGCTCCATATTTTGCTGATAGTGCCGGATGTGTTGTTCATATTATTTTAATCCTGTCCTTATATTGTGGTATAGTTTCCATGCCTGTTCAATTTGTCAGCGCCAGAGGCGCGGAATGTTTATAGACAATAGATCCACCTCCCAGATTTAAAACCCCGTAGGGGTGACATGTCGTTTATTGGTGTTTATTCCCTAAACATCTTCAAACAGGTATTCCGTCTTGTAATCAATTGCATAGCGTTTCATAAATTCAAGGTATTCCTCCTTGAATGATTTTGTTTTATGATGCTCTTCCTGGCCTCTGATGTAATTGATAATGACATCTAATTGTGAATGGCTGTATGAAAATCCACCAAAACCGAGTTGCCATTCAAATTTTCCCATGACCCATTGTTTATCTTTGATGAATTTGGATGAGTTTGCCTTTACATCCCTGATTAAGTCTGAAGGTGCGATGTCTGGTTTCAATCCAACCAGCAGATGAACATGGTTGGGCATGCCATTAATGGCAATCAGTTTTTGATTTTTGTTGGTAACGATGCCAGTGATGTATTTGTATAGTTCCTCTTTCCACGTGGGCGAAATAAGATTGTCTCGTCCCTTCACTGCAAAAATCACATGCAGATAAATTTGTGTATAGGTATTTGCCATTTTTTAGCGCCTCCGTTTGGTAGTCGAATTTCCTATAAACATGCCACAGCTACGCATTCTATAAATATGCCGCTCCTATGGAGCTCTATTTGTGGATGGTCTATTTTTCTATAAACATGTCGCTGCCCTGCAGCTATAGTGATGCCGCATATCTTCACTAGCGCCAGAGGTGCGGAATGTTTATAGCTATGGAATCACCACCCAAATAGAAAAACCCCGTAGGGGTGACATGTCCTCTCGTATAGAGCTCTATTTACGGTTGGTTTATTTTTTCCTATAAACATGTCGCAGCTCAGCAGCTTTTTCTGCCTTTATCCTCTCCAACAGTTTTGATGCCGGTTCGTCTTTGGGGTTTTGTTCTACCAGCTTTCCTTCAAATGCCTTTTTCAAAATGCTTTGTCTCAGCGCCTCACTTTGCTGCAAAGCAGTTGTAATGGTTTCCTCCAATTTATCGCATACAGAAAGGCGGGTTTCTATTTCTTGAACGATTTGGTTTTGTTCTTCAAGGGGAGGAATAAGAAGTTCAAACTTTCTAATATCATTTTGGAATAAGTGAGGAGTAGCACTTCCAGTAATTCGTTTTCGCACTATACTCTGTAATTTAGGTCCACTTAGCAGATGATATAAAAACTCAGGGATAAATATTTCCATACCTCTTATTATAAGCAAAGAGGAATTTACCGTTGCCTCCGATGGAAGTTTATTAATGATGCCAATTTTACCAATACCTGCACCATCTTTACAAAGCAATATATCTTTATCTTTAAGCATTATCTCTGGACTTTCCAAATACCTTTCTTCGGAAATATGATAAGCGTCTTCAAACTCTACATGCTTTCCATAGTTAAGTGAATGCACACTTAAAAACAATGGGCCTTCAGTTGTGTATTCATCTTTTGTTAAACCTCTCCATCCTATTCTACCCGCTATGTAGATTAATTTACTCAAAGTGGCTTTTGCCCAAGTATTTATTTCCTCACTTCGTCTAAATTCAAAATCATAATTTTTTTCAATTGCCTTTATACCATTTTTTTTAGCTTCTAAAAAATTCTTCTTACGTATTTCCGATACTTGTCTTAAATAGTCATAGGCTGTATTTAAATGTGAGTTTTCTTTTCTCCATTCCTCTGTCAACCTTCCTTCAAACGCCCACTTCAACACGGCTTGGCGGTAGATTTTGAGTTGCTGCTGGGCGGTTTTTAAACTTTCAATGCCTTTGTCTAATTCGCTGAAGAGTTCTTCTATTTTGGAAACGATGCGGTGTTGTTCATGGAGGGGGGGAAGAGGGATTGCCTGTGAGAAAACATCCTTATCACGAACAGCAGGATATGAGCTTCCTGTTTGCAATTCATTCAATGGTTGAAGAAATGAATGAGACAAAGATAGGTAAAAAAGAAACTTCGGATTTGTGACTTTCTTATCGCCTCTGATTACAGTGAAACCTGATGAAGCAATTTCTCCGTTGTATGTCTTATTCTCAACTATTGCAATGTTTTTCAAGTAAGTTCTTACCGTTGAAAAAAGAACATCATCTTTAAAAATAATTCGCTGCGCTCTTGAAGGTGCATCTTTCCATTTATATTTCTTATGACTGACAATTTTGTTTATTGAGTTGTCAATTCCACCTATATCTAAATACAGAAATTCTGTGTCTCCATTTTTTTCTTTTCGTTTTACCACTTCAACGTTTTCACACACTTCCCCCAACTTTACCACATCCCAGCTTGGAGGTATTTTGCTTTTGTCAATCATTTTTATACGGCTTTTTTATGGGTAAATACCGGAACAATATTGTAAACAAATCGGAATTAATACGGGACCAATACGGGATATCTATCAAATAACCATCAAATAAAAAAATGGTTGTTAATTAAGGAGTTACGATTGAAACAACCCCTGCCTATCGAATTACTATCAAATGAGATTTTAATCCTATAAACATGTCATTGCTTCACAGCTATAGTGTACCGTACATACTTATCAGCACCAGAGGTGCGGGATGTTTATAGTCGTGTAATTCCCTCCATATATGCAACCCCGTAGGGGTGATATGTTCTCTCACCATTTACATTTCGCTCCTATGGAGCTATTTTGGCTCATTGGTTTGTTTTTTCTATAAACATATCGCTGCCCTGCAGCTATAGTGATGCTGTATATACTCATTAGCACCAGGGGCGTGGAATGTTTATCTAGTCAAAAAATCTATTTTTCGAAAAATTTTTATAGAGCTCCCCAGTTTTAAGCCCTATTCTGGCGCTTAAATTTCTAAAATCAGATTTATTTGACTATGGTTGCGTAATTGACCACCTAAATTTGAAAACAACCCCCGAAGGGGTGAAATTTTTTATGTCATCCATACGGGATTCAAATGCGTTTTCATAATGCATTGCTATAATCATAGCATCCCTTCGGGATTACGCCGCCAGCGCTTTATTTAATCTCCAAGCCGATTTGAATTTCCAACGTTGCCAGCGAACAAACTATTTGGTTGCAGATTACAAACCCAAACACGCTGTAGGATTTCTGTCATTCATCTCATGCCGCCAATGCCTCGTTGAGTTCGTTTATAATCTCATTCATCTTGTCGCCAAAAAGCTGATACATCTTCCCCTTGCCGCCTGCGGCATCAAAGGGTGTGTAATCCAGGTCATCGGCATCCAGATGGATGCTGGTGGCGATGTGGTCTTTTATCATCCGCAACCATTGCATCTGTTCTTCTGTAAACTTCAATGCGCCCGCCTGTTTCTTAAACACCCAGTTTTGGAAATTTTTGTCCACGATTTTGTCGTAAGCCGTCAGCGTCTTATCCATACCTGAAACTTTACGGATCAAAGAGACCAATGCAATCAGTTCATTTCTCGGTGAGCCGTTTGCTTTTTCCAGTTGCTCGTATGCGCGCCACACCTGCATGGGCGCAAGCACGGGCTTCTCTGCCTTCAATCTTTCCAGCACCTCTTTAATCATGGCGTAGGTGAGTTCACGCCTGCGATAAGGCTGCGCATAAAATATCTGCAAGGCAGTAATTTTATCCTTGTGCTGCATCATCCATGACTTGAAATCATGTACGATGATTTCCGCCTTTGTTTTACTGTCTCTGTCCCAACCCACGGCAGTTACGGTATCGGGGTTCTGCATATCAATCTTCTGTTCGTGCGCCTTGCGGACATTTTCAAGGTATTCATTCAACTCACCGGTAAATACCTTTGCTGCGTTGTTCTGCAGTTCGGTTTTCAGATGGTTGTATTTTTCTTCCTTCACAACGGGCGCTGCGTCAGGATTTTCCTGTTCTACTTTCGAGCGCAAATCTTCCAGGACGTCAGGATTGAAGGCATTCAACAAGTCTTTTACCACCTGCGAAATGGTTTTGCCATTGGTCTTTTCAGAAAATTGCCGTTTCTCTTTATCGGTAATTTGTTTTTCCAGCCGTGTCAGACGGTTGGCAACAGAGGTGAACAACTCTTCGTCCCGCGCGCCTACGGCAATGGCTGCCAATAAATCTTTTAAAGGCACACCGGGCTTCTTTTCCAGTGGACGGCTGTCGGTTTTCAGACTTTTTGTAACGCCGATGGCATCAACGATCACAAAATGGTCTTTGGTATATTTGGCAGAAGGCGAGACCTTTTTCAGGTCATCGAAGGGAACGGTTCGAGTGCCTCTCCCCTTCATCTGTTCAAAATAATTCCGGCTTTTTACATCACGCATGAAAAGCAAACATTCCAATGGCTTTACATCCGTGCCGGTGGCAATCATGTCAACCGTAACGGCAATCCTCGGATAATATTCGTTGCGGAATTGCGCCAGCACGGTCTTCGGGTCTTCAGTTGTTTTGTAAGTCACTTTTTTACAGAAATGATTCCCTTCGGCAAACTCCTCACGGACGATCTGAATGATGTCGTCAGCATGGGAATCGGTCTTGGCGAAGATGAGTGTCTTGGGCGCTTCAAATTCGCCTTGTCCATTGTAGCGGTCGGGAAATATTTCGGGCAGATGTTCTTTGAACGTGCGAATGATCGTGCGGATCTGATTCGGATTCACCACGTCCCTGTCCAACTGCTGGGCGGTATAAGTCTCATCCTCATCCTGCAACTCCAGTCGTTTCTTCCTGCTCAATCGCTCACGATGCTCTATGTATGCGCCCTTCCAGAAGGTAGCGCCCTGTTGAGTAATTCGCGTGTCAATAAGAAATACATCGTAACCTACATTCACACCGTCAGCCACAGCCATTTCGTGAGCATATTCCGAGACCAGGTTCTGGTCAAAGTAAGCCACCGTGCGTTGGTCAGGTGTTGCGGTTAATCCCACCTGAAACACGTCAAAGTATTCCAGCACCTGCTTCCACAGGTTGTAAATACTGCGGTGGCATTCGTCAATCACCACAAAATCAAAGAATTCAGTCGGCAATTTTTCGTTGTATTCAACAGGCGGGACTTCTTTCGGCTGCCATCTTTTCTCGTTCGGATTTTGTTCCTCAGCGCTTTCCTCCAGTTCCGTTCCTTTCAGAATGGAATACAATCGCTGAATGGTGCTGATGTAAACCTGGCTGTCGGAAGGGAGGTTGTTTGATTTCAAACGATGCACACCATACAACTCGGTGAGCTTGCGGTTGTCGTCATTTGGCTGATACGCCATGAATTCCTGTTCTGCCTGTTCGCCCAGATTTCTGGTATCAACTAAAAACAATATACGTTTTGCCTGGGTGTATTTCAGTAAACGATAGATAAACGTGATGGCGGTATAGGTTTTTCCGGAACCCGTTGCCATCTGAATCAACGCCTTCGGTCTATTGTCTTTGAAAGATATTTCAAGGTTGTTGATGGCCTTGATCTGGCAATCACGCAATCTTTCAACAGGTAGCGCTGGCAGGTCAAGCAAACTGCCACGGAGCGATTTCGATTTCTTCAGCCTTTCACGGAAGGTTTCCGGGCGGTGAAAGGAAAATACCGGTCTTGAGCGTGGCTTGGGGTCTCTGAAGTCGGTAAACCGGGTTACTTCGCCTGTGCTTTCATATACAAACGGGAGTTTTTCGTTATGCAAGTATTTGAGTTTTGATGAGCCATATTCTTCAGATTGTACTTCATGAACGGTGAGGCGGTGTCCTTCTTCCTCACGCTTGGCTTCAATAACACCAACGGGTTTCCCATCAACAAACAGAACATAATCGGCTACCCCCGCATCAGTCAGATACTCACGAACCGCAACTCCAATTCCCGCATGAAGATTAATCCTGTTCTTTTTCTGAATAAGCCAGCCGCAGGCAGTGAGTTGCTTATCAATATGGTCTCGTGCTCTTTGTTCCGGATTTTGATTACTCATCGTCATAAAAACATATCAGATTTGATGAAAACATACAAGCTTCAAATTGTCTTGAATGCCTGAAAAATACTGGTAAAATCATAAGAGGACAAAATATATCAAGACATCGAAAAGGCCATGAAAATATTGCTAAAGAAATTTTTCCTGGATTTTCATATAATCGTGCGACTTTACACCGTACATTTGTTATATGTATCCTTATCGGCGTTAATTCGTTGCTTAATATTAATAATTTTAATTCTCTGAGGAAAGCCACCTATTTTTGGAGTACTTTCATGGAAACATTTTTCCTTGCCTTACTTACGGCCTTTATTTGGGGATTCGTGCCTTTTCTGGAAAAGGTAGGACTCTCGTCCGTTGAACCCACAGCAGCGTACCTGGTAAGATGCTCAGGCGTTTTTCTGGGTGTTGTAATCCTTATCGCTTTTACACCTCAGTTTCCATCTTTTGGGAAGATGGGGGTTAAATCGATTTTCTTTCTTATCTTTGCTGGTATTCTGGCAGGTGTTGTAGCACAATTGATATTTTACAAGGCGCTCAAGATGGGTGAGATATCTAGGGTTATTCCCATTACAAGCTGTTACCCGTTATTTACATTTCTTTTGGGTTGGATTTTCCTGGGCGAGGAGGTGACTCTGTCCAAGGTAGCAGGTATGTTACTTATTTTAGGCGGGATATTGCTCTTAAAATAGATTTTTATGAATTACTACAGAAACATCTTCAAAAGTATTAAGATACAACTCATCTCTTATATCTGTCTTTTAACCACTGTTCCATTATTGTTTGTTTGTGTCGTGGAATATTACAGTAGTAAGAACGCCATTGAACAGCGGATGATCGAACAATTGACCTCCATTGCTGATCTGAAAAAAAGCGAGCTGAACAATTGGCTGGAAGAGCGGTTGACAGATACCTCGGTAATTGCCCGCAACAAGGTGCTTGCTGCGGCAGCAACAAGTCTTTTACAACAGAGGAGAAGATTTGAAAGTATCGATGAGTTGAGAAAATCAGAAGCCGGCCGGATAAATTACGAACGAATTTTAGACAATCTTCATGTCCTGAAGCAGTTTTATAAACATTACAACGTTATCTCTATAATAGACGGCGCAAATGGGGAGGTGGTTATATCCACATACCCCGGGATCGTGGGTAAAACCCTGGATTCATTTAGCAGTTACATAGATATCCTGGGGGAAAAAGAGGTAGCAGTGAAGGATATCCATACCTCTGAACTGACCGACCAGAATTGTATGACGTATTTTTGCCCGGTTTGCATGACAGATACCATTACCCTGGAAAGCAGCGACATTATCATTGGCGCCATATTATTGGATGTTAATGTGAAAAACAGCGTTGAACCGGTGATTCGCAACTGGCCAGGAATGGGAACAACAGGAGAAACACTCCTGGTGAGGAGAGAAGGGAATACCATTGTCTATTTAAATGACCTTCGTCATAAGGAGGGAGCGGCCTTGCAATTTACCAGCCCCATCCATTCTACCCTGGATATCCCTTCGGTGTTAAGCTCCGGTGGCGAAGAAGGGATTAAAGAATCTGTAGACTACAGGAATGTTCCCGTACTTTCTGCCTACCGGCACATCCCCGTTCTCAATTGGGGACTTGTGGCAAAACAGGATTTAACAGAGGCATTTGCCGCGGTTGAAAAACTGAAAAACCGTGTTATCGTGCTGATCTTTGTTTGTATTACCGTGGTCATTGCTCTTGGCATTTCATTCACCAACCGGATCACACAGCCTATATTACAACTGGCGCAGGGGGCAAAGGCTATTGGTTCAGGAAATCTTGACCATCGTATATCGATTCTATCGGAAAATGAGGTGGGTCTTCTTGCCAGGGAATTTAATCACATGGCCACAAAACTGAAAGAGTCGTATTCGAATCTGGAACAAAAGGTAGAGGAACGAACGGCACAGTTGTTGCGCGCTGAACGCCTCGCTGCGGTAGGAGAGCTTGCAGCCGAGGTGGCCCATGAAATCAATAACCCATTGGGTGGTTTGCAGAACTTTGCCAGCATGATTGAACACGAACCGGAAAATGTCCCGCAAACGAAGAAATACGCCACTCTTATGCTGGAAGGACTAAAGCGGGTGGAATTGATTGTAAAACGCCTTTTAACATTTTCCCGACCCTATACACTGCGCTTTTCTGAAAACAATATTAACGTGGTCATAAATAATTCTCTCGAGTTTGTAGAGCACAGGATTGAACCCAGCCTTGTGCGTATTCAGAAAGAACTCAACGAATCCCTTCCACCGGTTTTTATAGATGTGGACCACGTATCTATGGTATTCATCAATATGCTGGTTAATGCCATTGAGAGTATGCCAGACGGGGGAACACTGACCATAAAGACAGATACTTGCAAGAGACATGAAGGGTGTGTTGCCGTTTGTATTAGTGACACCGGCTGCGGCATCCAGGGAGAAATTATGGATAAGATTTTCGAACCTTTTTTTACCACGAAAAACAAAGAAGGTGAAAAAGGGCTGGGGATGGGATTGGCAATATCGAAGAGGATTATCGAGGACCACCGCGGGGAAATCCGTATAGGAAGTAATGTGGGGGAAGGGACTACCTTTCAGGTATGTCTTCCCAGTCGCAGAGGAGACTGAACATTTTTCAAATGAAAAGCAAAATACTAATTGTTGATGATGAAAAACTTATGCGTGTATCCCTTGAAGATAAATTAGTGAAAGAGGGATATGCCGTCACTTGTTTGTCAAATGCCACTGAAGGTCTCAGGGTACTGCAATCAACAAACTTCGATGCGGTAATAACAGATTTGCGCCTGCCCAAGATGGATGGGATAGATTTTTTGAAGGAGATAAAAAAATCATCACCCGATATGGTTGTTATCATCATGACTGCTTATGGTTCCATTGAAAGTGCTGTTACAGCAATGAAAGCAGGGGCGTATGATTACGTAACGAAGCCCTTTTCCCTGGAAGAATTAATGATTAAACTCCAGAAGGCACTCAAACACAAAGACACGGTTGCAGAAAACATTTTACTGAAACAACAGGTTATGAGCCGATATGGTTACGACAATATGATAGGAAGCAGCGATGCTATGAAGCACGTGTTTGAAATTATAAACACGGTATCCAATCGTGATACCACAATCCTTATTCAGGGAGAGAGCGGCACCGGAAAGGAACTTACAGCTGGGGCTATTCATTACAATAGTAACCGGCGGAATGGGCCTTTTATAAAGCTCAGTTGCGCCTCTTTAAACAAGGAAATCCTGGAAAGCGAACTCTTTGGACATGAGAAGGGTTCTTTTACCGGTGCGATAAAAACGAGGCGGGGCCGTTTTGAACTCGCCGATGGAGGCACGATATTTCTCGATGACGTAGATGATATTCCATTAGAAATGCAAGTGAAACTCCTGCGAGTCCTTCAGGAACGGGAATTTGAACGCGTTGGAGGTGAGGAAACGATTCCCGTCAATGTCCGAGTTATTTGCGCAACCAAAAAAGACCTTAAAAAGCTTGTCCAGGAAGGGCGATTTCGTGAAGACTTGTATTATCGACTTCATGTAGTCACTCTTCATCTTCCACCCTTAAGGGAAAGGAAAGAAGATATACCACTCCTGGTAAATTACTTTATGAAAAAATATGCCGCACAGCAACGTGTCGTGATTAATTCAATCTCTCAGGAAGCGCTTCATTTGCTGTTATCGTATAATTGGCCTGGAAACATCCGCGAATTAGAAAATGCTGTGGAACATGCCGTAGCGTTTTGTACATCTGGTGCAATTCTCCCAAAAAATCTCCCACAAAATTTAACGCAGGGAGAGACCTCTTCTGGTATATTCCCTATTGAACTTTCTACGATTGACTCCTTGGACCTGCAAGAAACCCTTAGCGAAGCTGAACGAAAGCTTCTTTTGTGGGCTTATCAGAAGACAAACGGTAACCAGGTACGCATGTCAGAAATATTGCGGATACCTCGTACTACGCTTCAAAATAAGCTCGTTAAGTATAACATAACAAAAACCAATATCCCCGCCACTGAACAGACATCTGCATAGCAGCAATCCCATTCTGACTGAGCATGGCTATAATAAAATAAAATGAAGTATTTCTCTCTTTTATTTTTTTTGTGTTCTCTGCGTCCTCTGCGGTAAACTACATATAAAAAAATGTTCCTGCCAGTGAATGGGCGAGACGGTGCCCACATTTAGGCACTTTTCTAAGTCCTATATTTTCAAGGCTTAATACAAAATTTATTCTTACCAGGAAGCATTCCAGACTTACACCAGTCAAATTTCAAGTGTTACCGATTTCTAAAAAACACAAACAACTTTGTTTTGAATCTCTTTAAGTTATGAATTTATAAATAGTTGTAGAACTAAATACCCAATTGGATTTATCCTGGCACTCTCATTGCTAATTCTATAGGACAGATATTCACCTACGACAGAGAATATAGGGGAAATGAAAGGAAATTGAACCCGAATGAAAGGAGGTGATTCCGGAGGAACTGTTTAGCAAGTGAAATAACGGAAGGAGGATAAATTATGATGTGTTTTACTGTTTTTGTCGGTCTCATTCTTGGATTTGCAATTTTTTATGTAGTGAAGGAGGTTTAACATGTTTACAAAGACTTTAAAATTAGGCTTGGTCGCAGTCCTTGGTATAGCAGGGGTGGTGACAACTGGAGAGTTGATGGCGGGTACGCCACAGGTGATAGCAACGATCCAGACGGGGCCGGAGTGGGAGCCTCTTCCCAGGGGCGAGCCATTGACGGTGCCTGAGGTACATTACCGGGTAAAACACTCACCCTTTAAGAGTGAGTTGGTGAGGTACGGGCAGTTCATATTCAATGACGCATCATGGGGGTTACAGGGTGAGTATGCATGCGCCAGCTGCCATTACGAGAGGGGACAGACGACCGGTTTGATCTGGGACCTTGGAGATGAAGGATGGGGAAGCTGGAAGAATGTAAAGTATATCCGTGGCGGAAGGTATTTGCCTCCATTCAGGCATGAAGGGTTTACGGGTCATCCGGATGAAATCGTAGGTGCAACAAGTTCTCTTGACAGGGTGTGCGGAAGAGACCCTGGGTTTGTGTTCAGGAGTGAGAACTTTTCACCGGAGAGGCTGGAGTCTTTGATTTGTTACATTCGGGCATTGGAGTTTACGGGAAGTCCGTTCAGGAATGCGGATGGCAGTTTGACAGAGGCTGCAAAGAGGGGTGAGAAGTTATTTAATGATCCGAATGTAGGGTGTGCGGAGTGTCATCCTGGTGATGCAATGGATCCGAAGGCCTTATTTAGCGATGCACAGACCCATGATGTGGGAACCGGTCGTGTAGGAGTGAAGGGTTTCAGGTCAACACCGGGTAAGGTATTTAACATGCAGGCATTGAATGCCGGTGAGGATCCCTATGGAGAGGAGAGTGATACGCCGATCATTGGGTTAGACCTGGTGAAGGAGTTTGATACACCGACCCTGAGGGACATCTATGCTTCAGGTACGTATTTCCATGACGGGAGTGCCAGGACGTTGATTGACACGATCAACAACACGGTAAATGATAAGGACATGCATGGAAGGACGTCACACCTGAGTGCTCAAGATTTGCAGGATTTGGTGGAGTTCCTGAAGGCTTTGTAAAGTACCAGATTGAATGACCCGCTATATCGGCGGGTCATTCAATTTATTTAAAAACTATTTTGATAAAATACTATCTTCAGGAAGGAATACAAATGAAGATTTCATGTAAATACATGACGATATTGTTATTATTCGTAAGTTTCGTATCGTTCAATACGATTTCGAATGAACTCTCTGCATGCGGCGGCGGTGGTTCCTCGCCTGATGGCATTACTTTAAAATTACGGGGAGTAAATGATCTTGCAGAGGCCATTCAACTAAAAGCCACTTTACAAAAGAACGAGGTGATCAAGTGCGCCAATATCAGCCCTGATAAAACTGAGATATGTATTTCTACCCTCTGCCCGGGAGCAATCACAGAGGAGCAGATTATAAAAGCCATTAAAGATGCAGGCTATGATGCATCGTTACCCGATTACCTTACTTTTAAAATTGATAATTTCATACATGAATCAGATGTGAAAAGATTAAGGGAGTGCCTGGATGAACTACCGGGAGTTACAACTGCCAATATCGACCTTAATACAAAGGACGTCACTATCAACTATTATGAAGGCTGGATCCGATTTGCCAGAAAGATAGTCAAAACCCTTGAAGATAATGGATTTAAGGCTATAGTGCCCATAGACGCAATTACCTTTGAGACAGAGGGTATGGCTGAGGTTGATGCCCACGACGTGCGGGCATATCTTTTGGGTATATTTGGAGTGTCCGGTTCGGATGTCGATATTGTTACCAATGAAGTGATGGTTAGTTTTTATCGGGGATGGACGACAAAAGAAAAACTTATAAAGACCATTGAAGAACGTGGAAATACAAAGGTAAAGCACGATCTTACGGTACTGAAAACTTCATAGTGCCGTGCAACTGCAACCAAATTGATCCTCTTTTCCCCTTTGTAAGGGGAGATGAAGTAAGACGAAATTAAGTTCACCCTCCTGTATAGTGCAGAAACTTGTTGAAAACGAAGTATTTATCGTATTATAAAGGAGAAGCGCAATTAAGTTTTGATTTTGTTGATTATAGTATGTGGGTTGCGGAACAGGCGAAAATCAGAAATCCGCAATCCCAAATCCGAAATGAGAGGAGTTGCAATTGAAGCCATTTATGAAACATTTGGTAATGATTGTAACCACCTTAGTTTTATCGGGGATGTGTTGCGTGGAAACATATGCGGATGTTTCGTACGCCGATTTATTTCTGACGGGAAGGGGCTATAAACCGGTTGAAGATATTTGGGCAGAAAAGCCATTGACGGCTCATTCACCGGATGGGAGCTGCATACCTGACAATCTATTTTACAAAGAATGGTGTATCAACACCTTCAAGAATGGCGAACAAATTTATGATGCGTATAGGGAAATAGCCTTTGATATTGACTACCGGGCCGAACCACCGAAGACAGACTACTGGCAGACACCGGGAGAAACACGTCAAAGCAAAAAGGGCGATTGTGAAGATTCGATCTTCTTGTTCTTTTCAAATCTCTCCGGACTGGACATTAATGGTGATCTGGTATGGGGCTGGGTGGTAGACAGAAATACTTCGATTGCCTTTGCCCATGTATGGTATCAATTATTTGATAAGCATGGCAGTGCGTATATTGTGGAGGGTTTTTCGAAGGAGTGGAATGGAATTATCCCTCTTGAGATGATTACCAGGGTAGAAGAGCGTGTGCCAACTTTGATGTTACGGCATGACCAGGTAAATCATCTGGTAGAGAAAGCAGCACCGATTTCTGGTCATGATCGAGGGGGGAACTTTGCTGAATCTTTTGAGGACGGGCAATTCCCCTGGGGTATTTTCTTTAATAATACCACGTTTGTTAAAGAAATCTTCAGGAAACTTCAGGATATGTTTATACGCTATAAGGGTTAGATCAAAATTTAAGCAATTCTTCGTTTTTAAAACCGAGATTCCAAGAGGTGTACATTACTTCAAACTCCTTTCTGGAAAAAAAGCCATTCTTAGCAGACGGAATGGTTCTTTTTAGAAGCCCTTTCATTTTCCTGATAAACCTTCATGGGCTTTCCTATCACAAAAGAACGTAAAAAATGTAATACCGGGTATAAGGTTTAAAATCTATGACACTCCTCATTTATGATGAAATCTTCTTAAAACATGATACTGGCTTTGGGCATTCGGAAAATTCCCGGCGACTGGAAAACACCCTAAGGTATCTGAAAGAAAACAGCCTCTGGGAACAATTAAGGGTTGTAAATCCCCGCGCAGCATCGATAAAGGAAATTGGCCTGATTCATCCACAAACCTATATTGAGGCTATCAAACAAATCGCTGATACTGGCGGGGGTTGGCTGGATGGTGATACCGTGGTTTCTACAGCCTCATATGATGCTGCTGTTCATGCAGCAGGGGCGCCATTAACGGCAATAGATTTGATAATGAAAGGCGAAGGGAAGAATGCCTTTTGTCTTGTACGTCCACCAGGTCACCATGCAACACCCTCAGGGGGTATGGGGTTTTGCCTTTTCAATAATGTAGCCATTGCAGCAAAATACATTCAATCCAGGTATAGGCTAGAAAAAATCTGTATCGTTGATTGGGATGTTCACCATGGAAACGGTACACAGGATGCGTTTTTCTGTGACCCAACGGTGTTGTACTTTTCCATACACCGACACCTGTTTTACCCCGGTTCAGGCCGGAAAGAGGAAGATGGACAGGGCAAAGGCAAGGGATTTACCATTAATGTACCTCTTCCGGCAGATATAACTTCTCAAGAGTATATCGCAGCATTTCTGGATATTATGGACCATCGGGTAAATCAATTTGCCCCGGAATTTATCATTATCTCAGCAGGTTTTGATACCTATAGAAAAGACACTATTGGTGGATTAAATTTGGAAATACAGGATTTCCGTACGCTGACAGAAATTGTTATGACATGTGCTGAAAGATGCCGCGGCAGGATTGTATCATGCCTTGAAGGTGGTTACAATCTATCCGATCTCCCTTCATGTATAGAAGCCCACCTCAAGGCATTACTGCAGGCATAATTAACTTTTCTGTGGTGCTGAGGCTTTTATTTTATTCAATCTCTTAGTCAGGCGCGACTTCTTTCTGCTGACAGTATTTTTATGCAAAATTCCCTTCGCGGCTGCTTTGTCTAATTTTTTTATCGCAAGCCGGAGTTCTTCTTCGGCAGCCTGAACATTGCCTGCTTTCATAACACCCAAAAAATTCTTTATTTGAGTTTTCAGTGCAGATCTGTAAGACCGGTTTCTCAAATTGCGTTTTATATTTTGCCTGAGCCTTTTTTTGGCTGATTGCATTATAGGCATTGTCCGATGCTCCTTTAATTAAGATCCATAATGATAAATATTATCAGGTTCAAAAACTGAAAGAACTATAATGTATTGAATTTATAACATAAAGTCAATAGGAAAACACAGGAAAATGAAAGAGACTTGCAATCTTTCTGTTTTTTTAGTATAGTGAATCAAGAATCATATAAAACCTTAGTTTATTGAGAGAAATGAAATTCATGAATATTGTCCTGTATCCAGACCCGGTACTTCGCCAGAAGGCGAAACCGATCAAGGAAATTGATAAAGAAGTATGCAAAAAAGCAGAAGAAATGATGGAATTGATGTATCAAGCTCACGGTATTGGGCTGGCAGCACCTCAGGTGGGATGGTCTGTCCGCCTGTTCATTATTGATGCTGGTGGGAATAGCCATGAAGAAAAGGTGTTTATCAATCCGACAATAATAGAAGAAACTGGCGAGTTGAACAAAGAGGAGGGTTGTTTAAGCTTTCCAGGCATTATGGGCAAAATCATCCGAGCCCAGCGAATTAAGGCTTACGCTTATAACCTCAAAGGACAAAAATTAGAAATAGAGGCAGAAGGGCTGGTTGCACGTGCATGGCAACACGAGCTGGACCATCTCAACGGGGAACTTTTTATTGACAGAATGAGTCCTTCAAACCGTTTGGCTATATCACAGCGGTTAAAAGAATTTGAACGGACCTACAAAAGCACACAAGTTCCTGTGTGATTGATAATTACGCTTACATAAAAAAGTCAAACAAGGGACACAGGATGGTGTTTTAAAATAATGAATGTGATCTTTATGGGAACACCAGATTTTGCGGTTCCCAGTTTATGTTCATTGGCAACAGCTACACAAAAAATTATCACTGTTATTACACAACCGGACAGACCAAAAGGAAGGAGTAAAATACCGTGTCCTTCACCGGTAAAGGAAGCCGCTGAAAAATTGGGATTAAAAATTATGCAACCTGTCAATGTCAATGATGAGCTGGTTGTGAAACAACTTCAAAATCTCTCGCCTGATTGTATCGTTGTTGTTGCCTTCGGGCAATTCTTGTCCAATTCGATTATCCATCTTCCGCGCTATCAATGCATTAACATCCACGCCTCTTTGTTACCAAAATATCGAGGTGCCGCACCCATTAACTGGGCAATTATGCAGGGAGAGACCGTCACCGGTGTTACTGCTGTGGTTATGACCGCAAAAATGGATGCAGGGGATATTATTGCCCAGAAAAAAACGCCAATATTTTCAGGAGAAAATGCAGGGGATATTGAAAAGAGACTGGCTTCCATGGGGGCAGATCTGTTGATTGAGACGTTAAACCTTGTGGAAACAGGAAAGGCTACTTACACAAAACAAGACGAAAGAGAAGTAACTTTTGCTCCTAAATTGAAGAAAGAAGACGGCTTAATTCCGTGGTCCCAGGAAACAAAAAAAATTCAAAATCTGATACGCGGATTAACCCCATCCCCCGGAGCTTATACGTATTATCTCAAAAAAGATTCCAAAGAGAAAAAAAGAATTATTATCTTGAAGACGCAAATTCACGACGTACCAAAGACGAAAATATCTCTTAACCCCGGTATGATAATTGAGATTGCTCAATGCGGAATCCATGTTGCTACCGGGGACGGGTTTGTTTGTATTACGCAATTACAGCCGGAGGGTAAGCGAGCGATGAGTGCACAGGAATACTTGCGTGGTCATAAGATAGTAGTTGAAGACATGTTTGTATCGTAACACCATTTTTCATTTGCTGTAATACTTTTCCGCAACCTTGGTGTTTTCTGCGGTAAACCAAATTTTTATCATTTACTCAAAGGCAGGTACCATGGAATTTATTGATAAAAAAGTAGTTTCTATCAATAACCTTATGTTGAAGTTTCGCAAGAAAAAGTGTTCTCCGAAAAATTTGTTGATCTTGTTTCCCCATTGCATCCAGAATTCACAGTGCAAACAAAATGTCAGGAATGACCTGAACGAATGTAAACGTTGTGGAAAATGTAAAATCAAGGATTTACTGGAATTTTCTGAGAAATATGGGGTGCATATTAGCCTTGCAACAGGGGGGCGTGTTGCCCTTCAAAGGGTAATGGCTGAAGACATACATGGGGTAATAGCTATTGCCTGCGAGAAGGAACTCCGGACGGGTTTGATGGCTGCCATGTCTAAGGCAATTTTTGCAGTTCCTAATCTAAGACCTCACGGATATTGTAAGGATACGGATGTGTATCTGGATGAGGTAAAAGAAGCTATTGAAAAATTCCTCACATAAGACAGACGTTCGCTACGCAGGCATTCGTATACTGAGAGAAGTTGATGACAAAGGGGTTTTTGCCCGGGAACTTATCTCTGAAAGATGTGTACAGGGTGATTTGTCAAAGCGGGACAAAAACCTTCTCACAGAATTAGTAAACGGTGTTATTCGCCATTGTTTATCCCTCGATACCCTTATCTCCTTTTTTTCGAATATTCCCTTAAATAAGATAGAACCATGGGTATTATACTCCCTGCGTGCGGGTCTCTATCAAATTGTCTATTTGGACAGAATCCCCGTTTCCGCCGCAGTAAACACGTCAGTGGCAATCGTAAAAAAATTGGTCCGCCGAACGGACGCGGTCAGATTTACCAATGCGATTCTCCGCGCCATCGAAAGAAGTATCCAAAATAAATCTGCATGCGAACCGGAGATTGCCGACCTGCAAAAAGCCCTGTACAGAAGAAAAAACATATGGTGTACGTTTCACCATCCGATCTTTCCCGATCCGGTCAAACATCTTTCCTCTTCCATAGCAATTAATTACAGTCACCCTGAATGGTTGATAAAACGTTGGATCAGCAGGTATGGGAAGGAAAAGACCGTTGCGATATGCAAAGCCGATAATCTTGTCCCAAAGGTATTCCTTCGCGTAAATCAGGAAAAAATGTCTACCCGGAAATTTCTTGCTTTGCTCGATAAAGAGGGCATCAGTGCACGCGCCACTGATACCGCTGTCGTTGTTGAAAATATTGCAGTTTTTGAAATTCCGGGGTTTGCAGAAGGATTGTTCTTTGTGCAAGACATATCCGCTATGAAGATTGCGCAATTCCTCAAGGTAGAAAAATCGAATACCGTGTTAGATATGTGTGCGGCGCCCGGAGGAAAGACGACTCATATTGCGGAACTTTTGGGAAATACGGGCAAGATATATGCGTTAGATATTTCTGCAAAACGGTTGCAGTTGATCAAAGAAAATTGTTTGCGGATGGGAATTCACAACGTTTCTATTGTTTGTGGTGATGCATCAGACGAAAAGGTTCCTTTCCAGATGAAATTTGATCGTATACTCATAGATGCACCGTGTTCCAATACGGGGGTTCTTTCACGCCGCGTAGAGGCCCGGTGGCGGTTAAAGGAAGGCGATATAAAAAAACTTGCTGATCTCCAATATTCGATACTAAAAACGGGTGCCTCTCTGCTAAAATCTAACGGCTATTTGGTATATAGCACCTGCAGTATCGAACCCGAAGAAAATCAGGATATAGTAAAAAAATTTATGG
Source organism: Candidatus Brocadia sp. (assembly GCA_021646415.1). Lineage (NCBI taxonomy): Bacteria > Pseudomonadati > Planctomycetota > Candidatus Brocadiia > Candidatus Brocadiales > Candidatus Brocadiaceae > Candidatus Brocadia > Candidatus Brocadia sp. The sequence goes on along the minus strand of SOEU01000004.1, from coordinate 100,204 downwards.
GCATTGAATCCCAATTTTCCCTGGACGCAGAGGCATATTATTTGCCCAGCGTGGATGAAGGGGATGGAGGATACATGGCAAGGCTTTGCAAAAGACAGGGTTGTAGCCAAACCAAGGAACTAACAGTTTGAAGTTTTAACATCCCCTGCGATTGTTTCCGATTTTTCCGATGTCGATGATGCTTTCTTCTGGGCGAAAGATGGCTTTGCCACCACCAATAGTCATCATAGTAATAGTAGGGATAGGGATAAGGAACGTAGTATCCTTTTTCAATTACCGGCCAGAGGTATATTTCTTTCACCTGAATCAGTGGATAGACATACTCTGTTTTATCCAAAGGTAAAATCTTCTTTCCCAGAACTTCTCCTGCGATTGTAACATCTCGTCCTTTCTCATATACGTACACATCCAGGTAACGGTTGTCAATCGCCAGAAATCTTCCTCCGGTTTCGTCCACCTCTTTCGGCCTCCCACGGAAACCAGCAGGGCGCTGTAATACTTGTAACAAAGTCCCCTCCGCAGTATTTCTGGCTTCGATAATGACGCCGCTGAAAATAATCATTTGGCCTTTGTAAAGCTCAGGGTCATTGAGTACATCCCTAAAAGTAACATCGGTCCTTGCTTGATCCCTGATTTGCTTCGATATAACCGGTGCACAGCCAACCGTTAAAAATAATACCACAAACAACATTGATTTAGGGAATGTAAAGTATTTGCTGCGCAATATCATGTGATCACTCTTTCGTGAATATGGGAGATCCCTTGCTTATGCTACTTCTCTGGCTGCGCAGGATATCCGGGTTAGTAATACAAATAGTGGCTTCTCCACCACCAATAGTCATTGTAGTAATAATAACGACTGGGATAATTTTTTTCAACTGGCCAGAGGTATATTTCTTTGACATAAATCAGGGGATAGTTGTACTCTATTTCTCCCAACGGTAACGTCCTCTTTCCCTGAATCTCCCCCGCAATCGTAACAGACCGCCCTTTGGCAAATACATCCCCATCGAGATAGCGACTGTCAAGAGCCAGAAACCTCCCTCCGGTTTCGTCCACGTTTTTAGGCTTCCCGCGGTAACCAACGGGACATTGCAATACTTCTAAGAAGGTTCCTTCTTTGGTGTTTTTAGTTTCGATAATGATCCCACCTAAGATAATCATCCGGTCTTTGTATTGTTCGGGTTCACTCAATACTTCTTCGAAAGCAATATCTGGCCTGGCTTGATCCCTGACTTGCTTTGATATAACCGGCGCACAACCAGATATCAATAACAAGAAGACAATCAGCATTGAATGAGAAAAACTGAAGCATTCGCGTCTTTTTATCATATTTATCCCCCTCCCTTCAGAGACATTCGTACTTTTAAATTATCGTGTTATTATTCCTGACCCGAACGAGTCGGAAGAGTTTTGTGTTTTAAGAACCTGCAAACATAATATACAATAATAAGCGAATAACTATTTTTCAATCCACTCGTTCAGATTAGGTTCATCAAATTTAAACGAAGTAGCCATGCCTTCTTGTCACGCATTGTAATTACTTTCGCATACAGCTTTTTCTGCATTTTCGGCAATTGCCCATTCTGGATTATTACAGACTGTATAATCCTGCCTACAACCCATCAACCGGGCTTCGGACACTTCGTGTGACCTCTTTTGCTCAAGGCATGGGTGTATATTATCGTCATGGTGACGTCTTTGGTGAAGGTAATCAGATATTGTCATTTACCGTTTTGCAATGTCAAGCTTCTTTTAAATGGAGAGAGGGTTGGAAATTGTTTTTTCTTTAAAAAGGATGATAATACAATAATAAAGAAGAATGCAAGCTTTTTTGGTTTTTTCCGGGGAAAGGAACGGGGTCGAATTTTTCATGTTATCCGTTATCCGAGAATTGGTGTTTTATACAGCATTGCATAAATAAAGCGATATAAATATTATTGACATTATCCACAAACAGGCCGGTTCAGATTTCGTGCGAGAGACCGGCCCGAGTACATTGTAGCTCTATTTATGCAAGGTTATATGGTAAATTCTTGTGTCATAATTTGTGCTAATTTTGTGCTAAAATCAATCCAAAAGAATAAAATTTGTTTGCTAAAGATAAAATTACATATTAAATTAAGAGCCATGAAAATTGCGCTGGCACAGATTAATCAAACCGTAGGCGACTTTCAGAAAAATGCCGAAAAGATATGCTCGTACATTGAACGTGCCAGGAGCAAAAGTGCCGATCTTATCGTTTTTCCGGAATTAGCTGTTACGGGCTACCCTCCAAAGGATTTTCTGGACATTCCCGCGTTTATCGATGAGAACCTGAAAACTCTCGACACAATAGCCAGCCGCGTATATGGTATTTCTGCCATTGTAGGCTTCGTCGACAGAAACAAACGACGGCATGGTAAGTTTGTCCATAATGCGGCGGCATTTATTCAAGACCACAAAATTGTTTCTGTCCATCACAAGTCACTCCTGCCGACATATGATGTCTTTGATGAATGCCGTTACTTTGAGCCGGCACATACGATTTCTCCGGTAAAATTTATGGACTCCATATTGGGTATATCTATCTGTGAAGATATATGGAATGACGAAGAGTTTTGGCCACGCCCCTTATATGAGATAGACCCCATCGAGAACCTGATCTCTTACGGGGCGAATGTCATGATAAATATTTCTTCATCGCCCTTTACCGTGGAGAAGCATGACAAGATACGATTGCGCATGCTCATTCATGATGCTGTGAAATATAAAATCCCTTTTATCTATGTAAATCAGGTGGGAGGAAATGATGATCTCGTCTTCGATGGAAACAGTGTCGTAATAAATGCCCAGGGCAAACTTATTGCCCAAGCTGCTACCTTTGAAGAGGACTTGATGGTGGTCGATATTGAAAACGAGGCGGTACAAGTGCAACCTAAGACCTATTCCCCTATCCAAACCGTTCATATGGCCTTAATTACCGGACTCCAGGATTATGTCATAAAGTGCGGCTTTAAGAAAGTGGTCATTGGCCTCAGCGGGGGGATCGATTCTGCCGTAACCGCCGCGCTGGCCGTAGAAGCCCTGGACAATAAAAATGTCATCGGGGTGCTCATGCCATCCCAGTTTTCTTCGCAAAGCAGTATCGATGATGCCGCGAAGCTTTCTCAGAATCTGGGTATTGCTTACAAGGTCATACCCATTAAAGACGTATTTGAAACATATCAGAAAACCCTGCAGACAGAATTCAAAGGACTCTCCTTTGGTATTACCGAAGAAAATCTTCAGGCACGCATCCGAGGCAATATTCTGATGGCACTCTCTAACAAGTATGGATACCTTGTTCTGACAACGGGAAATAAGTCGGAACTGGCCGTAGGCTATTGTACATTGTATGGAGACATGAGTGGCGGATTTGCCCTGATCTCCGATGTCCCCAAAACGATGGTTTATGAACTGGCCAGGTATATAAATCGGGAAAAAGAAATTATTCCGCTGGATTCTATCACCAAGCCTCCTTCAGCCGAATTGAAACCGGATCAATTCGATCAGGACAGTTTACCCCCTTACGATGTACTGGATGGTATCCTGAAGGCATATGTGGAAGATGCCAGGGGAATTGACGAAATTATTCGGATGGGGTTTGATGAAAAGGTTGTGCGTGAGATTATCAGAAAGGTAAACAGGAATGAATACAAGAGGCGACAGGCAGCCCCTGGTATCAAAGTAACTTCCAAGGCATTTGGATCAGGCAGACGAATGCCCATTGCCCATAATTTTATGTGCTAAAATTGAATGGAAAACCCAGGAACCCAATTGCCAATCGGAATCTTCGATTCCGGCATTGGAGGGATCTCTGTCCTTGCCGAGATAATCAGGATACTTCCTTGCGAGGAGTTTGTTTATTTTGCAGATACGCTCCATTCCCCTTACGGGACCAAGCCGGAAGATGTTGTTCGTTCTTTATCCATAAAGGCAGCTGAATTCCTATCCCTTGTAGGCATAAAGTCCCTGGTCGTCGCATGTAATACAGCTACAAGCGTTGCGATTAATGAGATTCGGAAGATGTATCCCTTCCCCGTAATCGGTATGGAACCTGCACTAAAACCAGCTGTGGAACTGGGACTTGCGGGAAAAATTCTCGTTATGGCTACCCCCGTTACGTTAAAAAGTAATAAATTTAAAGGGTTGGCGTGTCATTACAAACATCGTGTCGAGATCGTTCCGTTCCCGTGCGCAGGACTTGTGGAGATCATTGAACGTGATCATTCCCATGGAAGCGAGATTAAAGAATATCTTTTTCACATATTTTCTCCGGTAAACAAAGAAAGTATTTCAGCCATCGTCCTGGGTTGCACTCACTATGTCTTAATAAAAAAAGAAATTGTGAATACGGTAGGATGCAAAATTGCTATTATAGATGGGAATTGTGGGACAGCCAGACATTTACGGAAAGCTCTTCAAAGCGAATGTCTGCTGAGTGACGAGGCAGCAAAAGAAACCCATAAGATTCCTTTAAGAGCGAAGGTAAGGTTTTATATCTCCGGAAACGAAAGGGAGGTGATGATAACGAAGTGCAAACGGTTATTACAAAATGAGGGGATTATCTGCGAGTAGCCATTTTCTCGTGATGCTTTATTTGATAAAATTTAATAAAAAGAGGGGAGAATCAATATGTCGACAATGGATAATTTGAAGAATGCCTTTGCGGGTGAATCGCAGGCCAACAGAAAATATCTCGCCTTCGCTAAAAAGGCGGACGAAGAGGGTTTTCAGCAGGTAGCGAAGCTTTTCCGTGCTGCAGCCGAGGCCGAAACTGTGCACGCCCATAACCATTTGAGGGTAATGGGAGGTATTAAGAGTACAAAAGAAAATATCCAGGAGGCCATTGGTGGAGAAACGCACGAGTTTACCAAGATGTACCCGCAAATGATTGAGGAGGCCGGGAAAGAGGGAAACAAACAGGCCCTGCAGAGCTTTGAGATTGCCAGTAAAGTAGAGAAGATCCATGCCGGTCTTTATCAAAAGGCATTACAAGATTTGGGAAAGAATGAGACTATGGATTACTATGTTTGCCAGGTCTGTGGAAATACGGTTGAAAAGACCGTACCGGATAAATGCCCTATCTGCGGCGCATCCAAGTCCATGTTTACAAAGATTAGCTAGCAGGCATTGGCTCAGGCGGATGAACAAAAAACCTTAAGCAGTTAGCATCAGCCATCAGCAATCAGGCAAAAGTCGAATACTGACCACTGGTGGCTGAACGCTTTAAAAAATCTAATGATTGAGATATATAAAAAACTACCCAAGACAAATTGCGGTAAATGTGGTGTACCTACCTGCATGGCCTTTGCACTTAAGGTAAAAAATGCACAACTCAAGATATGGGATTGTCCTTATATTGCCAAAGAAAATGTGGAATCCGTTCCCCAGAAAGCCACAGTCACCATGGATGATAACTACGAACGTGTAAGTAATGAATTAGAAGTTGCGGCCAAACATACTGACTTCAAAGAGTCGGCTCATGCCATCGGCGGCAATTTTGAAGCTAAAAATGGCCAGGAAACGATACGGCTTACCATGATGAACAAACTTTACGAGATGTGCAAAGAGGGTTTATTTGAAAATGGTGCGTATTGTCACGATTCGTGGTCAAAAATCATAATCTATGATTATATACGCAGGAAGGGAAATAAGCCTTTAACAGGTGATTGGGTCACGCTGGGATATTTCCCTAATACTGCCTCGCATGTAAAGGCATTTCAACGCAGTGCTGAAGAGAAGATCGCGACAACCTTCAACAAGAATATGAATGGCCTGAAGGAACGGTGTAAAGAACTAGGAGGGCTGGAAAGCCAGGGCAAAATGAAGGCCGATTATATCTGTCGTTTTAACCTCTTGCCACGCATACCCTTATATTTATGCTTTTGGGAGGCCGATGAAGAGTTTCCGGCGAGTTGCAAGCTCTTTCTGGACAGTAGCGCTGAGGCTTACATTGACATTGAATACCTTGCCTATCTTGTGGAAAGATTTGTTGAAGTATTTGTCAAGTTATAACCACTCCTCTTTCTCCTTTTTCCCTCCTTCGCAAGAAAATGTTATTGAATTAAGGCAAAAGCGATTTTCTCTTTGAAGTAAAGTCCGAGCGACAGCCCTGGAATAAATATTTAATAATATTTATAGCCCTGAAAGGGCGACACATTATCTTAATTCATTGACGTTGCCTTGCGAAGGTGTGGAACAAAGGTGGTTGGTTTGGTCGTGACTGTGCTCCGGTATAAGGTTTCTATGAATAAACCATGCCGATTGGACGGAATCAAATACTCACAACTGGCCGCCGGGTATGTGACCGGCTTTCAGTGCAGTAACCTGTTCGGGGGTGAAGGGTGGCTCGAAGAGATACTGCGACTCCTGATAACATCGGAACAGGTCGATGATAAAGTGTAATCGATCTGGCAGATCAGCCCAATCAACTGCACCGGTTTCGTTCAGGCTGTCAGGTGTCGGGTCGATCCGATCAAGCAGGGCACGCAGATCGGGGTTTGTTATCTCTTTCAGTAAAACGGGAAACTCCGCGTTCAGGTCTTTGCCCAACCGTAACCGCTCGTGTGGCAGGCTAATGGTCATCAAGTGTTCAGTGATAACCAGCCGGGCCTTTTGTCGTGCGGTGGTAATGAGCGTGTTGATCGCCGCTTCGAATGGCTTCAGCCTGCCAAGCAGTCGTGTAAAAAGTCGTTGTACCAGTGCAAGCCATCCTCTGGAGGTGAAAATAGCCTTTATGAGGAGATGGGCGAACTGCCGGTGATCCGTGATGGCAGCATTAAGGGCTTCTGCAATCTCTGGCTGTAATCGCGTCTGTTCATGAAAACCGATTTCAATATTGGCCAGCAGCCTGAGTTCTGCACGCTTTTTAGCATCGTCTTCGAAGAACGACTGATAGTGCCGCGTGAATGCCTGGCTCAAATATCTTTGTCCATCGGGCGGATCGCCGGGCCGCAGTTCATCGCAGAAACGTCCTATCTTACCGGCATCGAACGTTTCGTCGTGCAGGCACATTGAAAAGAAGCGGGCAAATTCGCGGCCGATTTCTTCAAAGACCTTTTTATTGCCTCTGCCCACCACATTGCCTGCCCGATCAATTGCCAAGAAAGGATTCAAGATATCCCGCACTGTTTCCTGTATCTCCCGGATGTCTCGTCTTGCGCCGGCTTGTTGTGCGAGTGTGGCGATATCCCTGACTGCCTGTGTTACTATGGGCTCTCTATCGAGTATGTTTTCCAGTGATTGCACGAGGTCCTCTTTGCGAATTGTCTGCCCGGCTTGCTTGGATGCCCAGGTTGCGAACGTGCACCAGTTAGCACTCAGACCCGTTCGTTCCGAAAGTACTGCGGACAATTCGTGATAGCACTGTGTGATCTGCAGATTGCGCAGGATCGGGTCCTGAATTGCAGAGATTCGATCGACTTCAGTGATGGTGGGTACGTGATAGTTCTTCATTGTTTCCGCATAATGACATGCTTGATTAGTGAGCGACCGGGAAATTTACAAGGCAAACCGTTATACCAACTTTCTTGTGACATTCACAAGAGAGCGCCGATACATTCTGCAAATTGTATAAAATCAATATTCCTTAATCTTCAGCATAGTATCTCATGAAATAGCGCGTGTCAACCTAAAATCAGCATGATTACAGGAGATACCTGAAGATGTTTTTTTTCAATATAACGTTTGATAATGTGTATACAATTAAATAAAATACACATGAAGGTACGAGAAATGAAGATTTTGTTTTGATTTATTGCCGTCCATCTATTGACATGCTCAGGATGAACCAGTATAAGGAAAAATAAACAACCTTTCATCAATTCAGTATATATCACAAAAAAGGGTTTCTGTTGAACTGAAAACGTTCTTAGTGAATATAACGATATAAACGTATTATGAGCAAACATAGTAATTTACTTCTTCTGGCAACTGAAAATTTGTTGCGTCACAGGACAAAGACTATTGTCGTCTGCCTTTGTATTATTGCCATCCTTACACCGTTTATTACTGCTATTGCCATTTCGGAGGGGGTACGTGCTCAATCACTCATCTCCGTAAATGCCGGTGCGGATCTCTATCTGACATTTGATGAATTTGGCCGAAATTCAGCCATTCCATTAAAATATCTGGACGAGATTAAAAAAATCTTTGGGGTAACAAAGGTGATACCCCGAATTATTGGTAGGGGGTTTTTGCAAAATAAACTGACGGTCATCGTTGGTCTTAATAAAGAAGATATCCCTGAGTCCATATCCTGTGTTTCAGGCAGGATTTTTGAAAATGCGAATGAGGTGGTTGTGGGCCATGAACTGGCGAGGCATTTCCAGCTTAATATCGGTGACCAGTTTAGCATGCGCTGCCAGCAACGGAAGACCTTTACTGTTGTAGGTTTCTTTTCTTCAGACTCCAGTATCTGGGGGGCATCTATGATATTCATGTCGTTCAATGATGCGGGAGAACTGTTTGGCAAACAGGGTGTCGCTACCGATATACAAATTCACAGCCTGCCGGGGCATAATTCAGAAATTGCTACAGATTTGTATGACATCTTTCAGAATGAAGCCTACCGGCTACAAGATAAACATATGATAGAACTGTATTTTAAAAAGGGGTTTATGCTCAAGGAAGGTATCTTTAGTGCGTTATATATCGTTGCCTTTGCATTAGGAGTTCCAGCTATCCTGGTTGCGTCTGGTTTTGGGTTATCTGAGCGAAAAAAGGAAATCGGTATTATGAAGGCTACGGGGTGGCATACCCTGGAGGTATTAGAACTCATTTCCTTTGAACAGTTACTCATCAGTTTGTTGGGGGCTACCATTGCCATAGTGCTATCCATCCTTTGGGTCAAGGGTTTTAATGGTGCTTTTATTGCACAATTTTTTATTGCGGAGGTGACCATGTTGCCCAAATTTACTCTCCCTGCACAGTTTCTCCCCTTACCGTGCCTCCTGAGTTTTTTCTTCGCCTTTCTCCTGACTATGGTTGGCAGTGTCTATTCTTCATGGAGGGCATCAACGGTATCACCGGTTGTGTCGATGCAATGATAAGAACAGAGAATCTGTATAAATCTTATAGACTGCATTCACATTATGAGGTACGCGCTTTATATGATATTACCGTAAACATTTCAAAAAACAGCTTTGTGGTATTCAACGGTCCATCTGGCTCAGGAAAGACTACCCTGCTGAATATTATTGGTACTCTGGACAGACCTACTGCGGGTAAGGTGTTCATGTATGGAGAGGAAATCACCTCGTTTTCCGATATTGCCCTTGCACGGCTGCGGCGTGAAAAGATCGGCTTTATCTTTCAGGATTTTCATCTGATCCCAAGGCTTACCAGTTGGGAGAATGTCGCTTATCCGCTTATCCCATTAGGGATCGGTTTCAAAGGACGTTTTGAAAGGGCAAAATTCCTTTTAGAAAAGATGGAACTTGGCGACCGGTTAGACCATACCCCTGAGGAACTCAGCGGAGGGCAGCAGCAGCGGGTGGCTATCGCACGGGCGCTGATAAATAATCCTGAAATTATTATTGCGGACGAACCCACATCAAATATCGACGACGAAACCAGCGCGCATATACTAAATTTTCTGAGCGAACTAAAAGCACGAGGAGTAACCATCCTCATTGCTACCCACGATACTTCTTTTGAAAAGATTGCCGACGTAACCATCAAAATGAAAAACGGCAGAATTGGGTATTAGTTTGGCCACGAATGAACACGAATTTTTGCTTTATGCAACATCCCGATCTGAGGTTTTTGCTGATGTTCATGCCTTTATATAACCGTCAAAAATGATGATGTCTGTGAAGGATATAAAGTCTATACGACGGTTGATTTTGCATCACCGATCATCGCTGGACTCTTTATCGCAAGCTCAAGTTTCGGCCGTTCGCTATTACTTGGTACGTAACAGTTTAGTTTTTTGAAAAATTCCAGCAATAATTGTGGTTATCATGCACTGTAGTGGCAATTCGTGAATTGCCACTACATACTGTCACAAAGGCATTTTCAATCATGGATGTTTTCAGCATTGTCCGGTTAGGAAATTGCGTAATACAGTGTGAGAAAAAACGAGAAAAAATAATGTTTTGAGGAGATATTTTACTTGACAAATCAGTAAAATGTGCATGCACAATTTTTCGTAAAAACCCTTAACTATAGGAGTTACGAAAAATGCCGTGCACCTTTCATCCTCACGACAAAAAACAAAATGTACCTTCATTTCACGAATTATGGCAACCTGTCGAAACCGTTTTTATCAGTATGCCTCCGCTTGAGGCACGGGGAAATAGACCTTTGCAAATGGATTTTGAACACCAGCTTAAGTCATTAGTTTTCTTCCACCTTGAAGAACATACCTCAGGGCGACATCTCCTACAAGTTCTCGAAGAAGACGACTTCGCCCGTAAAATGATAGCACCGCCTGAGGGAATAAAAAAGAGCAGCTTCTTCGAGGCAATAAATTCCCGCGGTCTTGAACAGTTAATATATGTATTCCAGCAACTCCAGGCTAGCGCAGCTAAAATCCTGCCCAAGGACATGCAGAGCTTGGAAATCTCGTTGCTATTGACGGTTCGCTCATTGATGCGGTTCTTTCCATGCACTGGGCCGACTATCGCAAAGATTGCAGAAAGGCCAAAGTACATATAGGCTTTGACATTAATCAATCCATACCGTCAAAAATATTTCTCACTGATGGCAAGGCTGATGAACGTCCCTTTGTCCAACAGATACTTTCGCCTGGTCAAACCGGAATTATGGACAGGTACTACCAGTGCCATAAAGATTTTGATCTCTGGCAGACAGAAGGAAAGTCCTTTGTCTGTCGTATCAGAGAAAATACCAAAAAGACCTGTATAAAAGCCAATATCGTTAAACCCGGCAGCATCGTTTTTTATGATGCTCTTGTACTGCTTGGCACTGCCGGAGTTAACCAAACAGAAAAGGAATTGCGGGTTATTGGCTATCGCGTTGATAATAAAGTATACTGGGTTGCCACGAACCGATTTGACCTCTCTGCGGAAGAAATCGCAACCGTCTATAAGCTCCGATGGAACATCGAAATCTTCTTCGGCTGGTGGAAACGACATCTCAAAGTCTATCATCTTATCGCAAGAAGTGAACACGGATTAATGGCGCAAATACTCGGTGGTCTTATAACCTATCTGCTTCTTGCAATTTATTGTTACAACCATCATAAGGAGAAGGTGAGTATTAAAAGGGTCAGAGAGTTGCGCATCAAAATACAAAACGAAGCCCGCAATCTCGACTCTGGTCTACCAACTCCTGCCTGTCATCAGGCAGATATTCATAATCTCAAAGAACAACATGGACGCTCTTTCGCAATTCCCTAACCGGACAATGCTGATCCGGTGTCGAAAAATTTTAAAAAAATGTTTGACAAAAGTACTTGAACTTTTTACATTATCTACTATCTTTGTAGAATTTATATAAATAAACTGAAACTGCCATCTTATTGGCAAGGGTTTAATATATAAAATTTTTGGTAACAATTTAGTTTTTTGAAAAAAATCAAAATAGTATTTCTAAAGCCCCGTTAGGGGCAAAATATTAATAGAAAAAGAATCATACACAAAATCATAGCTCCAGAGGAGCGACACGTGAAACAAACAATGTATAGCTCCGATAGAGCTTAACATTGGTGTAAATCGTTTTCCTGTTAATTAATATGCTACTCCTAACGGAGCTTTTCAAAGTGTTTTTTCAAAAACTAAATTGATACAATTTTTGATTACATTAGACACATGAACATCTTTGACAGAATCTGTAGTGTTAATGCTATTGGACAAGCTTTTTATATAATTAAAAAATTTTTTCTTTAGTTGTCTACTAATTTAGTAGATTTTATAGACAATGTATTAAAGGGAAGTTTCTAAAAATGGATGAAAACTTAACTGATAACAAGAAAACCGATGAGGCAATCATAACTCAGATTCTCAGAGCGCTAAAGAGCATTCAATACGGTTATGTCCAAATTACTGTTCAAGATTCCAAGGTAGTTCAAATTGAGAAGACGGAGAAGTTTCGATTAGATGGTCTAAAGTCGTTAAAACCGAAAGGGGGTGAAAACGATTAGAAAACATTACACCAATCCGACAACGGTGGGTGTGAAATTGATTTATTATTAATGTAAATATTTCAGGCTGACCAGTCAACTGGAGGCAGGAAAGTTCTAGGAGGAAAACAATGAGAATTTTTCTCGTTTTTAGTTGGCTGATAATCAGCCTTTTGTTTTTAACAACTTCATCTCATGCAGAAGAAACTAGTGCAGATGACTTACTCGACCTTCTTCAAGGAAAGCACTTGATTACACCAGAAAAGGCAGCCGGGCTAAGGGGGGATATGACAAGAAAGGAATCGGAACAACGGTTGGAAAAATTGGAACGGCATATCGAGACGCTTGAGCAGCGGCTGGAAGAATCCGAGCGGGAAAATACAAGACTTCGCGCCGAAAAATCCACAATCGTACCGACTGGTTCGCAGCCAGACATTAAAGCATTGGATCAAAAGATAAAGGTTCTGGAGCAAAGGGTGGAGGCGGGAGAGGAATTTGCCGCGGAGACCGCCAAAAAAGCACCGAAAATCGAAGCTGGCAGCGCCGGGCTCCGGTTCAGTTCAGCCGATGGCGCACACGTCTTGAATTTGCGCGGTTCAGTGCAAACTGACGGCAAATTCTTCATAGACGATAAACCTGACAATAAACGTACGCCCGAAGCGGGCAGCAATCTGACGGACAGGTTTGAACTCAAACAAGCCCGTCTCCGACTCGAAGGTACGCTGTTCAGATACTTCGACTTCAAGATTATGCCCGATTTCGGCGGCAACAGCGGCACTCGTTTGTACGATGCCTATCTTGACACCCACTATTTCTCATTCGCCAGTCTCAATGTCGGGAAGCAAAAGCCGCCCATCATTCTGGAGCGTTTGCAGGGTGATAACGATTTTACATTCTTAGAGCGGGCTTACCCCACATACCTGGGACCAAACCGCGATGTCGGCATCGTGCTGCACGGCGAGTTCGCCAGACCGGGCTATAAAACGGTGTACACCGGCAGCCACGTGAACTTCAAAAATTTATTCAGTTATCAACTCGGTGTTTTCAATGGCGTTGGTGACAACGGACCCCTTGATCAACAAACGGATTTCGACGACAATAAGGAGTTCGCCGGCCGCATCTGGGCGCATCCCTTTCAGTACAGCGGTGTCGATATACTCGATGGCCTGGGTATCGGTGTGAGCAGCAGTTGGGGGCAGCCACATACACGAAGGCTGACGAATTTGCCCAGCCCGAACGGCCAAAATACGATTGTCGATTATTCGAAACTGGGAAGCGGTGTTACCTCACTTACCGCCGATGGTGGTGACCACACCCGCGTTTCCCCGCAAGCCTACTGGTACTATGGGCCATTCGGATTGTTGGGCGAATACGTGGTGTCGTCGCAAGAATTGCTGGGCAAAAATGCCAGCGGTGAGAGCTTCATTCGACAAGACAATACTGCCTGGCAGGTGCAAGCTTCTTATGTGGTGACCGGTGAAGACAATACCTTCCAGAGTGTAACTCCCCGGAAAAACTTCGATCCGCGGAATGGGGGATGGGGTGCCCTGCAACTTTCAGCGCGCTGGACGGAGTTGGACATCGATGATGATACTTTTGCATTCCTGGATCCTGACAGGTCGGTGAACCATGCGAGAACCTGGACTGTGGGCGCAAACTGGTTCCTCAACAAAGCTACGCGGCTCATGGCCAACTATGAGGAAACTTATTTTGATGGTGGTGCGGCGGGCGGAGGAGATCGTCAGACGGAAAAGGTATTCTCCACCCGCCTTCAGTTGTCGTTTTAATACGGTTTTTTTAAGGAGAAGAGAGAAATGAAGGGATTAATTCGTGGTTTGTTGTTCATCAGTATTTTGTTCTTGAGCCATGCTCTGGTATCGGCTCAGGAAAAAGAACCTGTGGGCGCTGTGGAGGAAGAACTCGAAGGCACAGTAACCCTGTCAGGCGCATGGGCAATTTATCCAACAGCAGTAGCGTGGGGTAATGCATTCCAGGCATTGCATCCCAGGGTAAAAGTCGATGTGTCTGCCGGCGGGGCAGGCAAAGGCGCATCTGATGCCATTGCGGGCCTTGTGGATATCGGGATGGTCTCACGGGACCCCGACCCCGCCGAGATTAAAAAGGGTATCGTCCCCATATACATCCTGCATGATGCGGTATTTCCTGTAGTAAGCGAGAAAAATCCGGCGCTTGGTGGCCTTTTAAAGAAAGGCGTAAAGAAGCAAACTTTGATTGAGCTTTATATTAAGGGAATTATAGAGAGTTGGGATGTGGTAGTGGGCAACAAAGTAGGCAAACCCGTACATGTTTATACACGATCCGATTCTTGCGGAGCTGCTGCCAGTTGGGCAAAATACCTTGGCAACAAAAAGCAGGAAGACTTAAAAGGCGTTGGTATCTATGGTGATCCGGGGGTCATTGAGGCTGCAAAAAAAGACCCCGTTGGTATTGGCTATGGGAACTTCAGTTTCGTCTTTACGCGCGAAGGCAAAGTATTAAAAGGGATAAAATTGATCCCCATAGACTCTAATGAAAACGGTATTGCTGACCCCGATGAGATCTACGAAAGCCGGGAGGCAGCGATTAAGGCCATACGGTCCGGCAGATACCCTGCCACACGAAAGAATTACTTCTTTGTTAAGGGTAAGCCTCAAGGCATAGTGAAAGAATTTATCAAATTTGCCCTTTCCGATGAAGGCGCAAAGATTGTTGATGAGGCGGGAACAAGCCTCCCTGTACTCAAGGCAGAAAGGGAGAAGCTGTTAAAAAGTTTAGAGTAAAACGAGCCCCGCCCTTTCAATAAACATTTTAAGGTCTCATATGTCAAGAAAGGGCAGGGCAGAAAGGAGGTTGAAACATGATATCAAATACATTTTTTGCATGCTCCAAGTGCGGTAACAAAAAGAAGTTCAGGGTCTTTACAAGCAGCTTTCGGAGCATTGAGCAATCCCCTGAAATGGGGATACGAATAGAAAGCGGCGCTTTGCCAAATTTACGAGAAAATGACAACTATATTGAATGTCAGTTGTGCTCTCAAAGATTTGATTGCGATACCGCGCAAGCTATCGGCAAGACATTTATCAAGAAATAGGAATTTCAAACCAACCGTAGTGGCAAGGCGCGCCTTGCCACTACACTGTTATAAAACTGCCGAAGGCAGCCCGATTTAAGGATGTGTAAATGGGAAAGAGCCATGTAGAACAACTTACAAAATGGCTTGGGATATTATCAAATGAAAGAAGATTCTTTACACAAGGAAGTAGAGAAGAACGTTTCTTAAAGGGGAAAAATGGTGGTAGATAAAGAACAAAAAGATGTTCTTGGACAAGGACATAACAATCAAGACCAGATAAACAGAACCAGGACTAAGAATTGTTCGCGATGCGAGATCTACTATTCCGAACTTATCGCGTCTCAGGAGCAATTGAAACTATCGGAAAATATATTCATGATCGTTGAACTTCTGAGTAGTTGGTCTTTAAATGATCCCTCTGCCTTGCAACACATCTTTGATCTGGCGCTGGAATCCATTGGAAAGGTGCTTCGTACATCCAATGGAACAATTAGTGTCCTGGATAGGGAAACACACGAATTGGTTGTTAAGAGCGCTATGGGGATAAATAAACAGCATGAGCATTTGAATTCACGCTTTAAAACAGACGAGGGACTGAGAGGCCACGTATTCACGGCCGGGGAGCCCCTTATTATTCCCGATGCACATATCGATACAAGGTGTCGGGTTAAGATACCGGAAATTCGTTCCCGGTTATTAGTACCTATCAAAACAGGAGAGGGCACAGGGGGAACGATTACGGGCGTTGGGGAGGTCATCAAGAAACGCAAACCGTCACTTAAGATCGTTGCCGTTGAGCCTGCCGATTCACCGGTGCTTTCAGGAGGGAAACCCGGAGCCCACAAGATACAAGGAATTGGTGCAGGGTTTATCCCCGATATCCTCAACATGAAGGTAATCGATGAAATTTTTACGGTCAAAAATGAGCAGGCATTCGCATTAGCCCGGCAATTGGCACACGAAGAAGGCATTTTGGTTGGTATTTCTTCAGGAGCCGCTGCATATGTGGCATTGCAGGTGGCAGCAAGACCCGAAAACAAAGGGAAGCTGATTGTGGTCGTATTTCCGGACACGGGCGAAAGATATTTGTCTACTGTTTTGTTTAAGGAATTTTGATGTTTGAACTCATTGAAAATATCATGGTTTTTTGGAGAGAGTAAAATATGAGTGGTCATAACCTAGTAATTGAAAAAAGTGATACACATAATAAACAAAATAAGACCATTGTAGACGGGATAAAAGCTGGCATCTTTGGCAGTATAAAGGGCAAGGAGATCGCTAGAATAGACCGCGATCGGTGGTGGGGAGGACTGCGGGGACCTGAGAAAATAACATTTGAGGACGGTAGCTCCGTAATATTTAAGTGTGATATTCGGCATTACTGGAGCGCCAATAATCCCGATACCGCCATTCGCGATGCGATAGTTTTTCAAATTGACAAAGCCGTGGAGCTTGGATTAGTACCGAAAACCATGGTAATTGACGACACAATTAACAATGTACGATACAATGGTTCGGCTCAGGATTGGATTCAAGACGCTAAAGAGGGGTATCAGATAGAAAGATTTACAAGTGAACAAAGAAAAGATTATGAACGGCTAAAGGTCTTTGATTTCGTGATCGGGAATAGTGACAGACACCTGGAAAATGTATTGTTTACAGATGATAATAAGATACACGCTATAGATAACAGCGCTTGCCTTATTATTAGTAAAGACGAAGATATTTTGTCTTTTCCAAATTCAACAATATGTTTCTTTTGCAGTTGGATTGTTCACGATATTTCACATATTGCGGAATTGATAGAAAACTTTTATAAAAACCGAGATAAGATATTAAGTTTGCTAGATAAATACATTCATGATAATACAAAAACCGCTGAATTAATGGTAATCTCCAGGATTAATTATTTATATAAAGTGTTGAAGGAAAAGAAACTTTTTCCAAGAAAATACTTAGAGTGGAGGAAGGAGTTAGATGTGGAAGTTCGTAACATTTTAAGAAATTATGTATCTTCATCTCCGGAGGGGAAATGAATACGAGGAAATTCAAAGATATTGTTGCTCAAAAAGTGATGTTTCTTCTGTGTATATTTGTCTTGAGTTTAACTTTTCTCATAATCTTTGGTTTATATCAAAGGTCCAGGCCAATTCTGGCAATAAAGAGTGTGAAGGATTTGCTCTTTTCTGCCACCTGGCATCCTGCTCAGGGTAATTTTGGTCTGTCGAGTTTCATTGTTGGCACACTCTGGGTTATTTCAATTGCAATGATTATTGCCGTACCTTTAAGCATACTAACAGCAATATATCTTTCAGAATATTCTCACAAACGGGTGCGTGAAATTGTGAAACCAATGATTGATTTACTTGCAGGAATTTCTCCCGTTATCTACGGTGTCTGGGGAGTAGTTGCAATCGTGCCTTTTGTACGTGACTATCTCATGCCTTTCATGAGTGAGAAGATGCCCTTTTTCCCGTTTGCCTCTGATAATTATACCGGTTTTACTGCCCTTAGCGGTGGTATCATTTTAGCAGTAATGGTCTGCCCTATAATTATATCCATAGTCAGTGAGGTAATCAGAACGGTTCCTTTTGAGATACGGGAGGCATCATTGGCTCTGGGTGCAACGAAGTGGCAGACCGTAAAACATGTGATCTTAAAAAAGGCCTGGCCAGGCATTATCGCAGCAATAATTCTGGGATTGTCTCGTGCATTTGGTGAAACCATAGCGGTACTCATGGTTGCAGGGTGTGCCCTTAATACATTTCCGAAATCCATCTTTGATCCGGCATATCCTTTACCTGCGCTCATTGCTAATACCTACGGCGAGATGATGTCGATACCGTTATATGATGCAGCCGTGCTTTTAGCGGCATTTATCTTGTTGGTTGTATCCATCCTATTCAATCTCGTTGGATGGGGAATCCTGCTTCGCATTGAAAGGAGGGAATCTATTTAGGATTTCAGATTTTGGATTTCGGATTTCGTCATAAGCCAAGCCGAATGATTTTCAGATTTTTAAAATCTCAAATCGTAATTCGTAAATCGTAAATTTTTTCTTACTCGCTCCCAAACTCCTGTTTGGGAGTGTAATAGACGAGAAACTCAGTTTCTATACAATTGTGTTCCCAAACAGAGTTTGGGAACAAGCAAAGCAAATGACAAAAATCAAGAGGGAGGTATTCATTATGAATAAAAGAAAGATAGAAGAGAATATATTCCGCTGTTTCATGGTACTTTCTACCATTGTGGTCGTAGGAAGTTTAGCCCTTATTTTGGTGACGATATTCTTAAAAGGGTTTCCGGCATTAAATCTGGATATGCTCATAAAGACACCCAAAGGCGGGTATTACATAGGGAAAGAAGGCGGGATACTCAATGCTATCCTGGGGTCAATTGTTTTGGGAACAGGGGCGACATTTTTGGCCCTCGTTATCAGTCTTCCCCTGGTGTTTTACTTAAATTTATGTGTAAGAAGAAAGTCAAGGTTTGCCTTTCTTGTGCGTTTCTTTCTCGACGTTCTCTGGGGAATCCCTTCCATTGTTTATGGGGCATTTGGTTTCACCCTGATGATATTCTTTGGCTTAAGAGCGTCACTTTTAGCCGGCATGATTACCGTGGCCTTAGTAATCATTCCCATTATGTCTAGGAGCATGGATGAGGTCTTAAAGATGATTCCCTTAGAATTAAAAGAGGCATCTTTTGCATTAGGCTCAACGAGGTTGGAAACCGCAGCAAAAGTAATATTCAGACAAGCATTGCCTGGGATTATTACAGCAATTTTGATTGCCTTCGGCAGGGGTATCGGTGATGCTGCAGCAGTATTATTTACGGCTAGTTTCACAGACTCTTTGCCTTATTCGTTCTTTAAACCCGTAGCAACACTACCACTGGCAATATTTTTCCAACTAGGCACACCGTTCCCTGAGGTACAAGAACGCGGTTATGCCTCGGCGTTGGTATTAACCGGGATAATTTTCCTGATAAGTATATTGTCGAGGATCTTGTCAAAGAAATTTAGCAAACGCATTGTCAAATAGGAGAAAAGAATTCATGGAAAATAAGACTCATATAAGCGTTAAAAACCTGAGTGTCTTTTACGGAGAGACTCAAGTATTGAATAATATTAGTATTGATATCCCTGATAAAAAAATTACGGCTATCATTGGGCCTTCGGGCTGCGGTAAGACGACTTTATTAAAGTCGTTAAATAGAATAATTGACCTGCAAGATGAAATTCGGGTTAGTGGCCAAGTATTAGTCGACGGTGAAGATATTTATGATCCCAGGGTTGAAATTACGCACCTGAGAAAAAAGATGGGGCTGCTTTTACAGAGACCACAGATTTTGCCGATGTCTATTTATGAAAATGTTGCTTATGGCCCAAGGATACACGGTGTAAGGAATAAGAAGAAATTGGATGGTATTGTTCAATGCTATCTAAAAGTGTCAAGCCTTTGGAATGAAGTAAAAGACCGACTGCACGGCTCTGCCACAAGACTATCCATTGGTCAACAGCAAAGACTTTGCCTGGCAAGGGGTTTGGCCGTTGAGCCCGAGGTCATTTTAGGAGACGAGCCCACTTCGGCCCTAGACCCTCTTTCCGCCGAACGCATCGAACAACGATTCCTGGAACTCAAAAACCAATATACGATTGTACTCGTCACCCATAACTTAAGACAAGCGGAAAGACTCGCCGACTATGTTATCTTTCTATATTTAGGCAATCTCATTGAACATGGTCCAACTGTGCAAGTTCTTAAGAACCCAAAATATGTAAAAACTCAAAACTACATTAACGGAGAATTTATTGAAGAACTTACCATTGATAAAGAATTGAATTTAAAGGCGACCGTCTGTCCTGATAATTTTGTAAAGGCAAAACTCGCTTTAGAGGAGTTGAAACACGGTCAGGTTTTGAAGGTCGTAGTTGATTACGAAGTAGCCGTAAACGAGGTGCCAAAAGCCATGGAATTCGAAGGGCACAAGATTCTTGAAGTAAAGAGGATTAACCAAACAGACTGGGAAATTTTCATTCAAAAGCGGGAAGGCATCTATACAATATAAGCAGTTGTTCACTGCTGAGTAAGGAGGAATAAATAAGCTGTAAGATACTTATTTTAAAGAGTTTTGCATTGTTCGGTAAGTTTTTTCGCTAGCTTCCTTCGAAAATCATCCCATGATACTTTCGCAATGTCTTATTCTTTGGCTATTTGACTCACTATTTAAGGGTTACGTAGCTTTGATGTAAGGAATCTTTTTAAATACTAGTAGAATAATACGTAGCTTTGATGTAAGGAATCTTTTTAAATACTAGTAGAATAAAACGGATAAACTTCTTGATTTTGTTATGTCTTTTATGATATAACGCTTTGGCACTTGCTCAATTTTAAAGAATCGTCGGCATTGTAAAAATAAGGAATTGGAGCGTTTGAAAATAAGAAGAAATACAGAAATAAAGGAGAATGGGATGGTCAGAAGTTTGTGTAAAACAGTTTTGCTGCCGGTAATCGTATTTTTCATTACTTATTCACATGGGAAACTGCTGGAAGTGTTTTCGCAGGAGGCTGAACAAACTCATGAGTCATCTGAAAGCGAAACAGATAATTTGAAAAAACAGTTAAAGCAGATGGAAGAGGCATTTATAAAGCAACAGGAGCTGATACAGCAATTGGTAGCATCCACTTCAAAACAACAAGAGCAAATCCTGGAATTAAAAAATCGCATCGAAAAGGTTAGTGAAAAATCTGCAATAGTTACCGAAGAAGAAATAAAAGAAGAAGTAAAGCAAGAGGTAGGAAACTACCTCGCATCGGATGAGGCGCGCGAAAAATTGGGATTAGGCTTGCCTGGCAAAGATGTACCTGTTAACGGTTACTACCTGCTCGACAAGGAAAAGGCCTCGATAGGTTTTCAAACACGAGATGGAAATTATTCTTTCAATATGGGTTTCAGATTCCAGACACGATTTACCTATAGAGACAATGACCATGATTTTGACGAACCCGATAAAACCGATATCGATGTGCGCAGGGCAAGACTCTGCTTTGGTGGTAATATCTATAGCAAGGATGTGAATTATTACGTGGAAATCGATGGCGACAGCTTTGAGGTAAATCTGAGGGATTATTATGTCTGGTGGTCACCCCTGGAGGAATTAAATATAAAGACCGGGTATTTTAAGGTACCGGCCAACCGTCAATGGAATTCATCGGGTTTTAAACTCCTGTTCCAGGACAGGTCCATTGCCAGCGATGCCTTTAAGCAGGACCGTGATTATGGCCTGGATATCTTTGGACGACCATTTGATGGCCATATGGAATATCACGCAGCCGTTTTCCGCGGTGTTGGTCAGAATCCCTCAAAGGTACTCGGAAAGGATGAAAATATCGACAATGAACTCCTGTATGTGCTTACCGCACGGTATTATCCTTTTGGATGGTATAATTCTTATAATTTGGCAACGGGTTGGGATGAGACTGACCTGAAATATGAAGAGCAATTTAAGGCCGTAATGGGTGCATCTGTGGTCAGTAATGCAAAGGAGAGAGATAGAAAGCTGGCGGATACCGATTCCATCATGGGTAACGTTGACCTGGGTATGAGATACAGAGGGTTTACCTGGGATAGTGAATATTACATAAGGAAAAATGACCCTGAGGATAATGGCGACTCAATAACTTCTGACGGTTTCTATACCCAGGCAGGGTATTTTGTACTTCCCCAAAAACTAGAACTTGCAGCCCGTTACTCTTTGCTTGACCCTGACAATGATATGCCGGATGATGTCCAGAAGGAGTATGCGGATGGTATCAATTATTACTTCAGGGGCCATCGCTCAAAGATACAGGCCGACATGAGTCACTTCGTAACTGATACCACAGAGACGGATGAAAACGAAAACAGATTCAAACTACAATATCAAATGATATTTTAATTTTTACTGCCAATAAGCGTGCAAGACTTAACAGTTATGGAGCGGATCATTAGGCAGTGGAACCCTCTGGCAAGCATACTGTTCTGCCGGGCAGCATGCAAAACTCTACCTCTGTGCCGAAGCATTACTTTTATAGAATGAAACTTGAAAATGAAATACTCTTTTGCCGGTTCAATCTTGTAGGTTGAACCGAAACGTTTTGGGAATCTCCAAAAATTTCTGCCCATACTTTACCTGTACACTATAAGTAAAGCGAAGTGAACTTCGCGCTACATGTTGTATACCAAAATCGTTTTTTGAAACTTTTTGGGCAACATCAGTATGGAGGTACTGAAAATCGAGCCGATTTTATTCACAATCAGAAACAATCACAACAAGACTAATACTTCGACACGTTTATCTCTTCCATCTTCCCTGTGACCATAAAGACAATCCTTTCTGCAATATTAGTAACCCTGTCAGCAATGCGTTCCAGATTGTGGGACACCCAGGTAAGATAGGTAGCCATGCGGATTATCCGATGATTCTCCATCATGAGTACCAGGAGCTCCCTGTAAATCTGGTCATGAAGGGCATCCACCTGATCATCCTCATTGCAGATACGTCTTGCCGTCTCCGTATCTCTATCAATAAATGCCTTAAGGCATTTGTCAAGCATGGATAGCCCTATATCGGCCATCCTGGGAATATCTATCAGAGGCTTTACCAACGGCTCGCTACCCATTAAAATGTTTATCTTTGCAATCCCCTCTGCATGGTCACCCATGCGTTCGAGATCCGTTACTATGCTTAAGATAGAAGTCAACTCCCTCAAATCAACCGCCATGGGTTGTTGTGTGGCAATAAGCAAAATACACTTTTCTTCAATATCAAACCGTTTTTTATTTATGAGAAGATCGTTCTTTATGATCTCCCTGGATGCATTTATATCCCTTTTTTGTAACGACTCCACAGAGTTTCTTATGGCGTTTGCCACCATCTCCCCCATCTGCAGCACTTCGTCCTCAAGATTTTTTAATGCCTTGTGATAGGCCTCACGTGTCATGGTTTCTCCTCATTTTTATTTTAAAACAGGACACAGATTTTCACAGATACATAATATATCTTATAAAAAATATTTTGACATTTTTAGCAAAAATATGAATATTAACCCTGTCAGGGTTTTAAACCCTGACAGGGTTAGCTCACAAATTTCGTGCTTCGGATTTTGTCTCTTCCGATCCATTCGTGTTAGGGGTTTAAAATCTTAAACCTCTACTATAAACATACGTATCTATCTGCGTTCATCCGCGTCCAGCAGGAAACTTCTTACAGCAAATTTACCCAAACCTGCCCGTAATATAGTCTTCCGTCTGTTTTTCCCGTGGGTTCGTGAATATCCCGGTGGTAACGTTAAACTCAACAAGTTCTCCAAGCATAAAGAAGCCTGTGAAGTCCGATATCCTGGCTGCTTGCTGCATATTATGAGTGACAATGATAACGGTATAATCCTTTTTGAGTTCCACGAGCATATCCTCTATCTTGGCTGTGGCAATGGGGTCGAGGGCGGAGCATGGTTCGTCAAGGAGGATAATCTCGGGTTCCATGGCTATCGCCCTGGCAATACAAATTCGCTGTTGCTGGCCGCCGGAAAGGTCGAGGGCATTCGTATGGAGCCTCTCTTTTACTTCTTCCCAGAGGGCTGCCTTTTTCAGCGCCTTTTCGCAAATTTCGTCCAGTACACCCCTTTTCTTAATCCCCACAATCCTGGGACCAAATATTACATTTTCATAAATGGTTTTTGGAAAAGGATTAGGCTTTTGAAAGACCATGCCAACCCTTCTTCTGAGCTCAGTAACATCAATTGCGGGATCGTAGATATCCCTGCCGTCTATTTTGATACTCCCCTCAATTGTCACGCTTTCTATAAGATCGTTCAGACGGTTTAAACACCGGATTAATGTGGACTTCCCGCACCCGGACGGACCGATAAAAGAAGTAATTTTCTTCTTTGGGATCTCCAGAGAGATCCCTTTCAATGCTTTAATCTTGCCATAATAAAGGACCAGGTCTATGATATTAACGATCGGTTCCGGGACTTCTGTTCTCTCATTTTCCATAGTATGGTGAACGTCTCAAATAAGTTGGCATGCGATTGTCATGCGAGTGATAGCAAAACAATCCTCGTTTGAGATTGTTTTGTCGCGTTGCTTCTCACAATTTAATCAGGCCTTCGATGACTTCCCCCCCATAATCCCCCCGTTTACTGGGGATTATGGGGGGGAAGTGAAATTAACATTTAATTTGGCCTTCGGCAATTTAAAATATCTATTTTTGCAATAACAGCCCTCCCCCTTCACCCCCGCCAGCGGGGGACAGTTGTTTGTCCCCCTCAGTGAGGGGGATAAAGGGGGAGGAAATTTTTATTTGAAATTCCTGTAAGTCAAGGTTACTGTGGTAAATCGTTATTCTTCTACATCGCCCCAGTGCTGTACCATTTCTTCAGTTTATTTCTCACCACAATGGCCGTAAGATTCAACACAAGCACTGTACAGAGCAAAACGAGGGTTGTGGTATAGACCATGGGGATGGCCGCCTCTACATTGGGTGATTGGAATCCGACATCATAAATATGAAACCCCAGGTGCATAAATTTCCTCTCCAAATGGATATAGGGGAAGTAACTGTCAATTGGCAGAGAGGGTGCTAGCTTCACAACACCGGTAATCATCAGGGGTGCGACCTCTCCGGCAGCCCTTGCCATAGCCAGAATAGTGCCGGTAAGTATACCAGGAGTTGCCTGAGGAATCACCACTTTCCATAGAGTTTCACTCTTGGTAGCGCCAAGCGCATACGAGCCCTCTCGTATGGACATGGGTACAGCTGACAGACCCTCCTCCGTTGCTACCACAACCACCGGTACGGTCAGGAGCGCCAGGGTAAGCGATGCCCACAGAATTCCACCTGTTCCAAAGGTAGGAGTCGGTAGGGATTCCGAGAAAAACAATCTGTCTACACCTCCCCCGATAAAATAAATAAAAAAACCGAGGCCAAAAACACCAAAGACGATAGATGGCACGCCCGCCAGGTTGCTTACTGATATCCTGACAAGCCTGGCAATAAAATTATCGTTGGCATATTCTTTGAGATATACCGCTGTCAATACACCGAGTGGAACAACTGCAATACTCATGATCAGGACCATCATAACTGTCCCAAAAATAGCGGGAAATACACCACCTTCGGTATTTGCCTCCCTCGGTTCGCCCCAGATAAACTCCCAAAATTTTGTTGTATAAAAACCCATTTTGGTAAGAATTCCCATCTCATTCGGGGCATAGATACGGATAATCTGAAAAACAGGTAAAATCTTTTCCTTGCCATCCGCAAGGAGCACAACAACCTCTTTTCCCCTTACCTTCGTATAAAGTCCGGCAAGCACATCTTCTTTTTCCCGGTATGTTTTTTCCAGATTGTCCGTCCTGATCCTCGCAGCCGCGATTTTTTTTTGAATTTTTTCGGATGGCTGAAACGTCATCAGACGCTTCAACTCAAGACGGGATTTTTCCATCCGGTAATTTATATTACCAATCTCTTTTTTCTCTACATACCGTATCCTTTTGTAAAGAGTGTGGCTCTCTTCGAGCAAGGAAACCATGTCTTCTAATTTCAGTGGTTTAACACCATCATCCTGTTTAAAACCTTTTAAAAAGCCATACATATTGCCCCACTCGCGTCTTTCGAAAACTAACGCATGTACAGGATAATCCTGAGATACAATATCTGCGTTATCTATCCATCTGAAATCCATACCATAAACATCCCTGTTACCAACTTTCAGCTTTGTCCGGTAAGAGTCTTTTTTGTGGGGAATGGATTCTCGTTTTGCAATTTCTCCCAAAGTTACCGTCCCGTCCCGGAGGGTAAACTGAACTATCTTCCGAGGCCAGAATATACCGAATCCATTTACCATAATGAGTACAACCAACCCACCTATCATCAGGAGACAAAATGTCAGCGTTCCAGCTGTCAACCATATATACGGGTTACCGGTTCTAAAAAGTTTTTTCATAGCTTGTTATACCTTAGCCTCATTCTGTGCCTTACCATTTCTGCAAGGGTATTAACGATAAAGGTGGTTACAAAAAGGAGCAATGCAGCAAGAAAAAGTACCCGGTAGAGTGTTCCTCCAAGCGGCGCCTCCGGTATCTCAACCGCTATATTTGCCGAAAGTGCCCTGAAGCCATTAAACAAATTCCAGTCCATGATGGGAGTATTACCGGTGGCCATAAGAACAATCATTGTCTCGCCCACCGCCCTCCCAAAACCAATCATGACGGCTGAAAAAATTCCCGGACTTGCAGTGGGTAAAACTACCCTGACCGCCGTCTGCCACGGGGTTGCACCAAGCGCCAGTGAGGCCGACCGGAGGCTACTGGGAACATTGCTCATGGCATCTTCTGATATGGTAAAGATAAGGGGTATGACGGCAAATCCCATAGCAATACCCACAACAACGGCGTTCCTCTGGTCATACCTTAATCCAAAAATATTGGAAAACCATTCCCTGTAATCACCTCCTAAAAAGAAGGATTCAAAGATATCACCAAGCTGAAGAGACACATATATCGCCCCGATAAGAAAGGGTACTAAAACGAGTGCCTCTGTTCCATACTTGTGCCAACCCTTTCCAAAGACTGGCAGGATTTTCCAGATAACAAGGGCTATGACAATGGATAGGGTAATGAAAAACGGCATGATAATGATTGCAGGAAATATTCTCTCCAATAATGGCGCAAGCCAGAGTCCGGCAAGAAAACCAAGGATAACGCTGGGAAGCGCCGCCATGATTTCAATAACCGGCTTTATTATTTTTAAGGAATTATGAAGAAACTGGGAAGTATAGAGTGCAGCAAGGATGCCAATAGGTACAGCAATAATCAGGGCATATACTGTACCTTTAATAGTGCCAAAGATCAATGGTACCAGGCTCAGCTTCGGTTCAAAATCATCTGTACCACCCGTAGACTGCCAGATAAACTCCGGTTTTTCGTATC
The DNA here is from genome assembly GCA_021646415.1 of Candidatus Brocadia sp. NCBI lineage: Bacteria > Pseudomonadati > Planctomycetota > Candidatus Brocadiia > Candidatus Brocadiales > Candidatus Brocadiaceae > Candidatus Brocadia > Candidatus Brocadia sp. The sequence continues at coordinate 73,049 of SOEU01000004.1, read as the reverse complement.
CCTCATACCATACCGGTCCAAACAGGGTTTTTAAGGTCGTTTCCGGATGAGGGTTTGAAATGATCCATTGAAAGAGATGGTTATTCGCATCAGCCGCCAGAATGCCGTTGGCCTTTGGCGAAAAGGAAAGGGTCGCCGGAATAGATTTTGTCCCGAGTTTTAAAAGTGTTTGTTCAGAGGTTGCGTGGTTGAGATGAATTGTTCCGTCAGCTGCTGCTGTCACAAACCCTTTATCCCTCATAGACCGGGCAATTGCCAGAACCGGAGCGCTGTGAGATGTAAGGGTATGCACCTTTTTCAAAGCCCATCCTGAAGATGACATCTCATCTCTTACCTGCATCCATACATTCACTCCACCTGCGGCGTCGCCGACGATAAGTGAAACATCACCCAATAAAAAATCTAATGCGGTAACTGCTTCGTCAGACATTTTTACCTTTTCTACAAGATAGGGATTACTCCTGTCACTCACGTTTATGTGGAACAGCTCACCCGAAGATGTCCCCACATAAAGGTTTTCCATAAAGAGGTCAAGCGCAAGGGAAGTTATCCCGGTCTTGTTTCCCTGTTCTGTCAAATGTATCGGGTTATGTGATATAAGCATTGTACCAGGCTCAGGTTTTCCTCCTCCGTCATTGTTCGACTGAGTGCTCACGACGAAGTCCCCCTTTTGCGAAGGGGGGGGAATTTGGTTTAAGCTATACTGCACAACGAGATCGGTGATATCCTTCTTAATCTCCTTTCTTTCACCCTCACCAAAGAGCGTCCTTTCGACTTCTGAGGATATGAACACTAATTTCCCATCTTCTGTATGGACTGCCGTAACTATTGCGCCTTCATTTCCCCTGGATGTAATAGATTTGAGCCCTATTCCTTCGGTGTTTACTAGTACAGTTTCCGCTTCTGATATCTCAGGGAGAATAATCCTTTTCTCATTGTCAAACGATTCAGAAAAGCTGATAGATACTGTTAAGATCCTCCCGTCATTCGTTCCCAAAGCAAGACGATCGCGATCTTGACTAACGGATGTGATGTAATTACTCTGTGCATTTGTTTTAGGGGGGAAATTGGTTGCGGCTTGATGTGGCAGGAAAGAACCGTTAAGGCCTTTTACAGTATATTTTTTAAAGACCTCTCCATTTGGTAGTGAGATAAACTCTATATTGCCGTTATTATAAACGGCAAAGGCAACCTCCTGGTGATCATCCACTCCTATGGAAATTGCCTTACCCTGTAAAGTGTAGGTATTTTCCTTTGTTACCTTAGCGCCCTGTAAAAGTGGATAAACTTCTAAAAAGATAAAGAAAAACAGGGCAAGTACAACAAAAACGGTAGCCGCTCCACCGAGTGTAATTACCCAGTGGGCAGCCATATCTGTAAACTTTCTTCTCTTCAAACTTTTCATGTATCTAATTTATTTTCTTCAGTTCCTCTTCAGCAACCGATGTCGGTACAGGTACAAATCCGTCTTTTACGACTACTTCCTGACCTTCTCTGCTCAGAATAAATTTCACAAACTCCCTAACCAGAGGGTCGAGCGGCTGACCCGGCCTCTTATTAAGGTATACGTAAAGAAACCGTGCCAGCGGATAGGAACCGTTCATTACATTTTCCATTTCAGCCTCTTTATACGGTTCCCCTTCTTTAAATGCAAGAGGCAAAGTACGCACACCTGAAGTCCTGTATCCAATCCCACTGTAACCCATGGCATATTGGTCTTCAGTTACACCCTGCACAACAGAAGCAGAACCGGGTTGCTCTTTTACGGTATCTCTGAAGTCTCCCTTGAAAAGGGCCCGCTCCTTGAAATAACCATAGGTACCTGATGCAGAATTACGGCCATAGAGGCTTATCGGTCTGGTTGCCCATTCTCCCGTTAATCCGAGTTGCCCCCATGTTTTAATATCTTCTTTATATTTACCTTTTCGGGTTCTTGAAAAAATAGCATCAACTTGTGAAAGGGTTAAACCCTTTAAAGGATTGTCTTTATTTACATATACTGCAAGGGCATCCAGTGCAGTTTTTATTGCTGTGGGTTTATAGCCGTATTTCTTTTCAAAGGCATCAATTTCTGTCGGTTTCATTGCCCGGCTCATGGGTCCCATCTGTGCCGTTCCTGAGATTAAGGCCGGTGGTGCGGTTGTAGATCCCTTCCCCTCTATCTGAACCTTCACGTTTGGGTATACCCTGTTAAAACCCTCTGCCCAATAGGTCATGAGGTTATTCATGGTGTCAGAGCCTATGCTGTTGAGATTTCCAGAAACCCCACCCACTTTGACATATGACTTAATCTTCGGGTCCACATGGATAGTTTCACCAGCTATGGCAGTACAGGCCAGACCCAGATTAAAAATTGACATCAAAAGCCATAATTTTTTTACCATACATCCCCCTCCTTAAATAGATGTTCGTGGACAATATCTTAATCAAATTTATTGCAGAAGTCGATTCATTTTTCATAACGTCGGTAGTTATATTCTTTCACAGCTTCGTCAGAATCAAAGACGACCGTTTCACCATTTGGTCCGTAACCTATTTTGATAACTGCTGCCTTGCCAAGTTCTCCCGATTTTTCAAAATCTGTTAACCACGTGGATGAAGTAAAGACATACAGCCTTCCGTCCCTTTCGGTCTCCTGATATGCGCTTTCCTTTGATGACTCGGCCTGCGATGGGTCAGCAGCATGGGACATTGCCATTTGCGAAACAACATAAGATGGCATGTGAGCCACAACCATGGCAAAAAACACATTCGAAAACCTTCTGCTCAATTTTCTCATACTCTTTCTTACCTCCTTAAATTAGGCCTTCGGCTACTTACACGTACGCCTTTTTTACAACAAAATTCCACCCCCTTACCCCCACCAGCGGGGGACAGTTGTTGTCCCCCTCAATGAGGGGGATTAAGGGGGAGGCGAAAAGTTTGAAATTCTAAATATTAAAATATAATCTGATATTGCACCCTGAACCGATTCTCATCTTCATCTCCCGCATCACCCTTTTTGGTTACATGGTGACCAAAATCTGCCTGTATCTTGGAACGATGGGCACGGAAGTAATAGTTTGCACCGGCCGCATATTCCCTCTCAAAGTCGTCCGATACATCGTTATTGGGATCAAGCTGGGAATAACGAACGTCCAATTCCAGTCTTTTCGGTATCACGAAATAGCCGAGCTGGGTAAAGAAACCATCGGAATCTACTGAATCGCCATCAGATTCCGGGTCCTGTGTCATTACATAATACTCGTTGTTCCATGATAAGCCCCTGTACTTTACACCAAGATCAATGACTCCGGCTATTGCATCAGTATTCTCAAGCTTTTCATCTCTATCTTTTGCATTAAAAGTTACAGAAACACCGATTGTTGCCTTTAAGGCATCGGAATACTTCACATCGGTTTCATCGTAATAATCATACTCTCCAAATGGATTATATCTAACATTAAGCACATACATGAGTTCATTATCGAGGTTATCGTCCGTACCCCTATCTTCAGGATCTTCACCAGCCCCATTAAATATCCCTGCATGGTATTCCATGTGTCCTTCAAAGGGGTGTCCATAGATATCGAATCCATAGTCTCGATCCTGATCAAAGGCTTCGCTGGCAATGGATCTGTCCTGGAATAAGAGCTTTGCGGATGATGCAACTCTTTGTCTGTTAAAGGGTACTTTAAAGTACCCGATCTTGGCATTTAATTCTTCAAGAGGAGTCCAGTATACATAAAAATCCCTAATGCCAACATCAAAGCTATCTCCGTCTAGCTCAACGTAATAATGCACCAGTTTACTGTAAATATTTCCACCAAAGTAAACCCTTGCCCGGCGAACATCAATGTTATTGGTATCGTTTTTTCCAAAATCTGCATCTCTATCCTTGAATGTGTATCGGAACTGCAATCGGCCACCCGTATTTAAGGAAAATTTGCCATCAGGCGACCTAACGCTCAGTGCATATTTTTCATCATCAGGGGTGTAGACGGCTGGGAGACTCGGAAGGCCTAGCCCCATCTTTTTCCGTGCCTCATCTGTGGCAAGATAGTCCTCAATTTCATGCTTAATCTCTTCCTTCGTAACCGGTGGTTTCTCTACACTTAATGCCTCCACTCGATTTTTTAAGGCCTGTATCTGTTCCTGCTGCCTTTGCATTGATTCCTCCATCCGTTTCAACTGCCATTGTAAATAATCCCGCGCGCTTCCTGATATCTCCTCGGTTTGTTCTGTCTCCTGGGCAAACACATCTTGCAACATACCGTCTGTGTATGTCCCACAAAATACCGTGGCAAACGACAAAACATATTTACACCATTTACTTCGCATTTCTTAACCCTCCTTTTCTACAAGTAGCCTTTCATATAAACGTACAAAACTACTCTTTCCATAAATTTCAAACCAATCCCCCTTGCAGGGATACGGAGCGCCGTGTCCCTACGGGGATTTTTATACCTCGGCCGCCTAAGAAACTGCATAATAAAATGAACCTTCCTATACAACCTAATTACTCAACAGCGTAATTTCAAGAATTGCGGGAGAGGGGAGGAAATCTCTCTCCCGCATGGGGTCCGGTTATCCTTACCGGAGATTCACATGGGGGTTAATCATGAAAATCTTGTTGTTATACTAGTATTTTAATGTTAAAAAATTATTAAAGAATTGTTAATTTTGTGTTAAATTTATCACAATAATAGGATAAGAGACTTGAATATATGCTGTTTTATGGTAAACTCGGAAAGTTAAGTAAAAACAAACACAAAGAACTATCACAGGAGAGAAGAATGAAAAAAATTACTTCCTTTATAGGTATCTTTATTTTTTGTGTCTTGTTATCCTATGGATGCAATACCAAACAAACAGCCTTGTCAGAAAAAGGCGGGATCTGGGCAGTATATGAAAGGGAATGCCAGAAATGCCACAGAGCTAACGGAAAGGGTTCTTTCATCGGTCGACTTATTTTCAAAATCCCGAATTTTACCAATCACAAATGGCAGGACAACGTATCCGATTCGAGATTAATTATTTCTGTGGCCAATGGTAAAGAAAAGATGCCTGGCTTTAAGGGCAAGCTGAAAGACGAAGAGATTGTTGATCTGGTCAAGGTTTGCGTCAGGAGTTATTACCCGCCACAGGAACAATGAGGAGTTACTATTGATTTTGTCTTAGTTTAAGATAAAATTTGTACATTATGAAAATTTGTATGTAATCAACCTAATAGGGAGAAACAATGTTACGGGAGATGTGCAAGGCCAAGATCCATGCTGCAACAGTAACGGAAACCAACCTTAATTATAACGGTAGTATTACTATTGACAAAGCCCTTCTCGATGCTGTAGACATCCTGCATTACGAACGGGTACAGGTCCTCAATATTAACAATGGAACGCGGGTAGAAACTTACATAATTGAGGGAGAACGCAACTCCGGTATCATATGTTTAAATGGTGCTGCTGCACGATGGGCACAACCAGGAGACCGGGTCATCATTATTTCTTATTGCCTTGTTGAAGATAAAGAGGCAAGAAACTGGAAACCGAAGATTATTCTCGTTGACGGAAACAACAAACTCATGAAAACCCTCTAGTTATGAGAAGAATCTTATTCGAAATCCCGCTCCCCTTCCTCCAGAGAAACATACCCATTTATTCATACGGATTCATGTTGATGGTCGCCTTTTTGGTGGCCATTACCATTGCACGATGGAGGGCAAGGAAGGAAGGTATTGACCCAAATAAGATTACAGATCTTGGCATTTATCTCGTCTGTGCAGGAATTTTTGGAGCAAGGTTGTTTTTTATTATTCAATTCTATGAAGATTACAAAAACAATCTCTTAAGCATCTTTAAGATTTATGAAGGCGGTTTAGTATACTATGGGGGACTCTTCGCCGGCATTGTTACTTTGTTTGTGTATGTTAAGAAGCATCAACTGTCTTTTTTAAAGATCATTGATATCCTTATGCCTTCTGCTGCACTGGGGCTCGGCTTTGGCCGTATCGGATGTTTCCTGAACGGATGCTGCTTTGGAAAGGTTGCCCTCCATATCCCCTGGGCAATTCAATTCCCAAGAACGCAGGATAAAACAGGCATGATAGATGGCAGCCCTGCCTTCCTTCATCAATACGAACTCGGATTAGTTCACCTTTCTGATGTACATACTCTGCCCATACATCCCACCCAATTGTATTCATTTCTTTCCGATGTTGCCCTTTTCTTTATTCTCAGTGCTTTCTTTAAATATCGGAAAAGGGATGGAGAGGTGCTGCTCCTCTTTGGTATACTTTATCCCATCATACGATTTTGCATGGAAGCACTCCGGGATGATAATCCATTATTCTTTGGGCTTTTTACCATCGCGCAGATTATCAGTATCGCTATGTTTATTATATCAATAAGTCTTTTTGCTATCTCCAGACTTAAACCGGTAAGGAACAACCCGGGGATACCACATAATTAATGTCATTAAGTTAATCCCCCATCAAAGGAAGAAACCGGGAGGGTGATTTTCCCTGGATGAGTGCTATCCGTTTATTTTGAACCAGACCATGGTTTTGAACCGCGCTATGGCATAAACCCATGCCAATTCATCAGCCCTTGACAGCTTTTTCAACGTTTTGATTAGGGCTAAAATTAAGTTGCACGGGACCTTTTTGGATACCTCTAAAATGTTTTGATTCAGGCTACAAGCCTGAACCAGCATGAAGTGGTCATAAAGACTTAATTCGCCACAACAGCTTCTTTTATCTGTATGTCATCATCCAGCACCCGTAATTTCTGAATAAGCTTGTCTTCTATAAGCAATCGGAATGTTACCCGCTGTTCTTCAAAACGGCTACTTAAAGTATGTGCATGTTCATGAAGATATGCAATTAACTTCCCATTGGCTGGGCTGCAGGTAAGCTCCACTTCCATAAAATTTTTTTCCAGTATTTCCCTGATCTTTCGTTTCAGTTCTTCTATCCCCTGGTGTGTCCTCGCAGAGATCATAACGCAATCCCTGTAATAACTCTGGAGCAAAGGAACAGCAGACTCGTCTTTTATGGCATCTATTTTGTTAAATACCATGATCGTCGGTTTATTGTCGCATCCTAATTCCTTTAACACGGCATTCACCGCGCCGATTTGTTTGTGAACCAGAGGGGAACTCATATCTGCAACATGGAGCAGAAGGTCGGCGTGCCTGGCCTCCTCAAGTGTTGCTTTAAAGGACGAAACCAGGTGGTGAGGTAGCTTCTGGATAAAACCCACCGTATCACTTACTAAAACCTTTCTTCCGTTTTCCAATTTACAGATACTTGTCTTTGTGTCAAGTGTTGCAAAGAGTTTATCCTCTACAAAGGTATCAATCTCCGTCAGGGCATTCATTAATGTCGATTTCCCGGCATTGGTGTATCCCACGATGGATACCGTGAAAAATTCCTTCCGCGAGGCGACTAGCCGTTCCTGCCTCTTTTCGATCTCATGTAATTTTTTTCTCAGGTCATGGATTTTTTTTAACACAATGCGCTTATCAACTTCCAATTGTTTTTCACCGGGTCCCCTTGTTCCAATACCACCCTCAATCCTGGAGAGGTGTGTCCACAGCCTCTTTAATCTGGGTCGAGTATACTCTAATTGAGCTAATTCTACCTGAAGTTTTGCCTGAAATGTTTTTGCACGGGTAGCAAATATGTCCAGGATTAATTCACTCCTGTCAATTACTTTTTTCTCGATAACTCTTTCAAGATTTCTGACCTGCGCCGGAGTAAGGTCGTCGTCACAAATAAGCACATCGGCACTTAAATCCTTTGAAATCCCGGATAATTCGGCTGCTTTTCCCTTCCCAACATAATATACGGGATCGATGTTCGGTCTTTTTTGAACTACTGTGTGGACAACGTTTGCACCTGCAGTTTTTGCCAATCGCCGAAGTTCTTCCAGGGGTGCTTCATTATCACTATGATCTCCAGACAGCATAACCCGGAAAAGAATGGCGCGTTCCGCCCTTACCGTAAATGCAGTGTCTTTTAATTTCACTTATACCTCTATTCTACAATTGACATAAAATAATCCTCGCATCAACAGCCTTCAAGCCTTTCGGATAAACAAGGACTGGGTTCAGGTCTATCTCCTTAATTTCTTCTATGGAAACCATGATGTCTGATACCCGTACAATGGTTTGTGTCAATGCGGAAATATCCGCTGCTTCCCTACCCCTAAAACCCTTGAATACCTTTGCCCCCTTTATATCGTGAATCATATTCAATGCCTCATATTCCTCCACCGGGGCGATACGAAAAGATACGTCTTTAAAAATCTCAACAAAGATACCCCCCAACCCGAACATCACGGCCGGGCCAAATTGAGGGTCCCGAAGCCCGCCTATAATAACTTCCGTGGAAGGTGTTGCCATTTCCTGAACAAGAATCCCATCAATCCGTGCGTCCGGCTGCCTCTTTTTTACACTTCTTATAATTTCGTCGTACGCACTCCTGACACCTTCATCATCCTTTATACCAAGCTTAACACCACCGACATCGGTTTTATGGCTAATATCAGGAGAAACAATCTTGAGGACAACCGGATATCCGATAGAAGTCGCGGCCTGAATTGCATCTGCACGTGAAGATGTAACGATATGCCTGGTAGCGCTTATACCAAACGTTTCAATGAATTCCTTAGCCTCAGGTTCAAGTAATTCATATCGACTCTGGACTAAGGCTTTTTGTATAATATGACGGGCAGTTTTTCCACCGTGTGTCATAAATTTGTTCATACAGATTTCCTTAACTCGAAAACATCCTGATTTTACTTTAAAAACCGCAAGACTTATTTTATTATAACGACAAATATACAATGTTCAAAGGATATATATCAAATGTCATCGGACATGTCCAAGGGATTATACAAAAACAACATACCCTTCTCTTTCCATAACAGACAAAATTTTTCAGTGGAAAACACCGTGTGTGGTATCTGGCCAAGTTAAATCGGGCTAAAAGTTTTTTTTGTTCTGCAGGACCGATGTGTTCATAATGCTTGTACCATGTCTTTAAATTGCCTTCCACGCTCTTCGTAGTTAAGGAACATGTCGTAACTGGCGCAGGCAGGAGAAAGTAATACAACATCTCCCGCCTTTGCCAGGATATTTGCCTGCTGAAATGCCTCCTGGAAGGTGTTTGACGTGAATATTGATGGGGTTTCTTTTTGCGCCTGTTTCTGTAGTATGAGTTCTTTTATTTTTTTCGCTGTTTTCCCCATGAGGACAACTGCCCTGGTGTGCCTTGCACATGCCTCAGCAAATTTCTCGAAACTACTACCCTTGTCATATCCACCGGCAATAAGTATTACTGGTGTCTGGAATGCCGTAATGGCAGCCATGGCCGATTCTGGTGTAGTGGCCTTAGAATCGTTGTAATACCGTATACCGTTTATCTTACGAACAAATTCCAGACGGTGTTCTAATCCAGAAAAGGTGGTTATGGCCTTTTCAATGTATTGTTCGCCGGTGCCGGCCAGATAGGCTGCCACTGAGGCAGCAAGAATGTTTTGAAGATTATGGACACCGGGTATCCTGATCCTGGATATGCACGGTATTGTCGTCATCTTACCCTTCACAGAGAGGACGATGGTATCATTTTTTACAAAGGCACCTTCGGTTAACGTGTCTTTTGCGCTGTACCACAAAACAGTACTTTTACATTCTTTTTGCCACGTTCTCAGTTCCGGATCATCATAATTGAGGATTGCATAATCATCTGGTTTTTGGTGTAAGATGATGCCTTTTTTTGTTTGAATGTAGTCATCCATGCTTGAGTAGCGGTCTAAATGATTGGGTGATATATTGGTTACGATGCTGATGCCGGGACTTTTTTTTGCATTATGGAGTTCTTCCAGCTGAAAACTGGAAAGCTCAAGGACCGCGATGTCGGAAGGCTTTATTTCTTCAAGATGTAAGAGGAGTGATTTCCCGATATTTCCGCCGACCCACGTTGTACGTTGTGTCTGTTGCAATATTTTACCGGTAAGTGTTGTGGTAGTTGATTTCCCGTTGCTACCGGTGATGCCAATAATAGGGGCCGGACATAATTGAAAAAAAATGTTTATTTCTGTATCTAATGGAACGTGGTTATCTCTTGCGATTCGTATAAATCTTGATTCCTTTGGTACAGCAGGATTAACGATAATCATGTCCGCATTGATAAAATCTTCGTCGCAGTGTCCACCGAGTTTGTATGTAATAGGAAGTCCTTCAAGTTGTTTTATGGATGGAGCAAGTTCTGTGGCGTTTCTCAGGTCGGTTATGGTAACGTGAGCACCGCGTTTTGCAAGAAATTGGGCAACGCCTGCCCCGCCTCCAAACAAGCCTAACCCCATAACAGTGATTTTTTTCTTTTTAAATTCATACTGCATTTTGTATAGATTCATAAACGATATTGAGTAATCTGTCCAATTCGTTAATTTCGATAGTTAGTGGGGGCATAAGAACAAGAATGTGTCCAAGCGGTCGTATGAGCAAGCCGCGTTGTCTGGCCTCGAGACATACCCTGATTCCTACCCGCTCTTCCCAGGGATATGGTTCTTTCGTGGATTTATCCTTCACCAGTTCAAGAGCTGCGATAAGCCCGCATTGTCTGACGTCTCCAACATGTTCCAACAATTCGAAGCGCTTAAGTTTGGCTCGTAAATGATTAATCTTTGATTTCAGATTTTCCAGTAGATGTTCCTTTTCAAATAATTCCAGACTGGCCAGCCCGGCTGCACAACCTAAAGGATTTCCCGTGTAGGTATGCCCGTGAAAAAATGTCTTAAGCTGTGAATATTCTCCTAAAAAAGCATGGTAAATTTCCTCGGTGGCAAGTGTGGCGGCCAATGGCATATAGCCCCCATTGATGCCTTTGGACACCGCCATGATATCAGGGACAATATTTTCATGGAAACAGGCAAACATTTTGCCTGTCCGTCCAAAGCCGGTAAGTACCTCGTCTAAAATAAAAAGCACGTTATATTTCTTGCACAAAGTCCGCGCTCCTGATAGATAGCCTGCCGGATGGACGATTATCCCCCCGGCTCCTTGCACCAGTGGTTCCATAATCAGAGCGGCAATGTGGTCTGAATGATCCTTTAAAATATTTTCCAATTCCTCAAGACAAGCCAAAGCACAATCCTTATCCTGTTTTCCCAGTGGACAGCGGTAGCAATAAGGTGATGGTGCGAAGTGTGTCTTGAAGTACAGGGGGCGGAAGGCGCGATGAAATATTTCTATTCCGCCAACACTCATAGTTCCTACAGTGTCTCCATGGTAACCGTATTGCAAGGCTACAAATTGTGTCTTATCTTTCAATCCTTTATGTTGCCAGTATTGGAAGGCCATCTTGAGTGCAACCTCATTCGCGGTGGAACCGTTATCCGAATAAAAAACCTTTGTTAGCCCTTTTGGCGCGATTTCTGCAAGTTTTCTTGCTAGTTCGATGGCCGGTATATTGGATGGGCCAAGGAGTGTGCTATGCGCAATCTTATCGAGTTGCCGTTTTATGGCATTGTCGATCTCCTTCTTGCGGTGGCCATGCAGATTACACCACATGGAGGAGATCCCATCGATGTATTCTTTGCCATCAACGTCCTTAAGAAAAATACCATTTCCTTCTTCAATAATCAGAGGTGTTTCTTTGGTGTAATCCTGCATCTGGGTGAAAGGATGCCAGAGATAGGTCTTATCCCAGGTTTCTAATTGTTCTTTATAAGTTCTATGAATCATTTTTGCCGGGAAATTTAAGGTTAAGACACATAGGGACAGATGTTTGAACATGCCAGGTACTTCAGGGGTAGTTGTTCCAAACGATATTTGCCATATTACCCAAAGAGGTGATGCTCGTCAAAATATTTTTCAAGATGACGCAGATCGATTACGGTATCTTTCCCGGATTGATGAGTACAGCAAGACATATAATCTATCATTGTTTGCTTACTGCCTGATTGGTAATCATGTGCATTTTATTGCAACCCCACGAAAAGAGGCATCTCTTGCCAGGGGTAAGGCCGAAGAAACAAAACACAAATAAATAGTGTTTGCCCCTTATTACATGGAAAGACCTGATCACCTAAACCGTTTAAGGAATGCAATGAAAACCCTGTTCTTCAAAATGGGAATCAAAAGTAAAAATGGTTTTAATTGCTGAATTGCGCATAATTTCGAAACTTATACAATCAACAAGGCTCAGTTTACGTCTCGAAGCCGCCAGAAGGGCGCTTACTCCCGATCTGTGTACTCCCGATGCAATCCACTCAATATTGATAATCGGCAAGATGTCTTCCTGAAATCCCATTACTGCATCCATGCCGAGACGATGCTGTACAAGGGCAAAGCTTTCCACCAAAATATAATTTGTGGTGATAAGGACATTTTCAGGGCAGAGTACTTTATTCCATACATCTTTTGCTTTTTTATGGTTGGCATCGTCTCTGTCGAGCAGGGCAAAAAATGCCGGTGTATCAACAAAAATTCTCATTTGCCGAATGCCTCTACAAGGTATGTATTGTGTTTCCTTGAAATGTCACGTTTGCCGGAACTGAATCTGCCCACTATGTCAATAGCCCTTTTCCGTCTTTCTTCGATGTCAACCATTGTGTTGGACCGGATCATGGTATCGACTGCTTGCCTTATGAGCTCTGCAATAGATAGATGCCGGGATAATGCAATTTTTTTTAATGCCTTTACCTGTTCTTCTGTCAATTGAATTTGAGTACGTACCATATTAGCCTCCAGTGATTACAGTTTTGGCTCAATGATAGCAGATTTGACTAAGCATGTCAAATAACTCGATTACACAGGAATTTTCATTTTATTGAAGCGGGTTTTTCAGGCAATAGAGACAAGGCAATGCCGTATCTTTGCATGTATAACTTAAACGAGAATGAATAGTATCAAGAGACAAAGAATCTGCAAAATCAGCAGGTCTATTCAACCGAGAATGAAAAAGCTTGCAATCTTCTCCGTTTTTATTTAACATTGCCTCAGAGTGAAAAAGGTAATTTCCCATCATCAACGCCATGTCGTTGGTCTCTCCTGTAGAGGAAAGTGATTGCCCGAAACTCGGATCCATGCAAGAACACACGCTATGACAGCAAATAGTAGCGAGCCCATCGATCTTGATGCGTTAGCAACCAGGTTTCGCCAATGGCGGGCTCAGCACAAAACACCAGACACGGTTGTCGCTGCCCATCGGGAAGTCATGCTGGAACGAGTGGCCCAATCAATGACATTCGAAGGCGAACCGATTACGGTGACCCGTCTTAAAATCCTGTTAGATCAATTAGACCAATGGGCAAAGAATCAGGACAGTTAGGATCAACCCGTGCGTTTGACACGGCTGAGGGCGTGCTTACCTATACGGAAGTCTCAGAAAGGCTTGCCGTCTCGCTTGCCAGGATGCTTGCTCAGATTTTGCAAACTCCAGCCCATGAGATCATCATCACGCCCGAGTGGCTCTGCCAGAGGCACCGGGAACTTGCCGGGCACCTCTTCCCCGAATGGGCTGGCCGGTTTCGCACAACGGATGTGAAAGTCGGAACACTGGAGCCACCGGCTTATTATAAAGTGCCGATTCTCGTGCGGTCTTTCTGTGACGATTTAGCCGAGCGGTTGCGGCATTTGGAAGATGATAATCTGCCGGAGATAGCAGCGTTTCTTGCTTGGGTGGACTGGCGATTTCAGTGGATTCACCCTTTCAAAGATTTCAACGGTCGCATTGGTCGCCTGGTGCTGGCCGCACTTCTTTATAAGCTTGCCCTGCCTCCTGTCGAAGCCGCACCAACGGACCCTGAGCGGCGTCATGAATATCTTGAAGCCCTGCGAGCCGGCGATGCGGGAAATCTCGATCCGCTTCAAAAATTATGGATCCGACGGCTCGGAGAAGCGATCTAGCCAAAGTCGTTTATCCGAAAACCTATCCTCTGTGGTGCTGAGAGAGATAGATCCGGATACTGTCAGTCTCGTCTATCAAGGCACTCCTTAATTCTATAATTTCATACCATTCTTAATTATTTTCACTCATCTTTTCGATCAATGTAACTGAAAAGAATGAAAATAACTTGCAATCTTCTTCATTTTTGTTAGGCTATCCACCCAATGGGGAAAGCGATTTCCTGTTATCTCATCTAATATTTTTTATAGAGGAATCGTTATGCGGAAAATATATCTTTTAGCATCGTTTCTTACGGCATCAATGACCATTTTTACAGGTTGTGCACAGCTGAAGTCTTTTAAGAAACCTATCGGGCCCCTTGAAACTTTCGTTCCTCAAAATTTAGATGCAGAATTTCAAGATGTGGAATATGTACCAAAAATTAAAAGTTTTGTAATTATTTTAGATGCATCAGCATCTATGGAAGATGCATTTGCCGGCGCCGTTAATAATGGGCATCCCAAATTTACCGTTGCTAAAGATATTTTGACGAGAATGAATAATACCCTGCCTGAAATCGATATCAACAGTGCCCTTGTAACCTTTGGACATGGATTTTTTAAGCCGTTGGACAGGACGTTTATTGTTTATGAACTTACGAAGCACTCACGGGATCTTTTTGAAAACGAATTGAACGGAATAACGATTCCCGAGGGTAGCAGCCCGGCTGGTAATGCTATTAAAGATGCAACGAATTTATTACTGACGTCTGGAGGTCAAAATGCAGTAATACTTGTCAGTGACGGTGAACAGTTAATCGGAAGTCCTCTGGAGAAGGCACAAGATTTAAAAGAGATGTATGGAGACAGGGTATGCCTTTATACTATTTTTGTGGGGAACACTGCCGAGGGAGAAAAAGCACTAAGAGAGCTTGCACGAGAGGTACAATGTGGTTTTTCGGTAACTGCTGATGAAATTGCGTCCAGTGACAACATGGCAGATTTTGTCAGAAAGGTGTTTTTGACAGCTATACCAAAACAAGTTAGTGATAGTGATGGTGATGGTGTTTACGATAAGGACGATGAATGCCCGGATACGCCGAAAGGGGCTATTGTTGATTCCAGAGGGTGCTGGGTGGTAAAAGGAGTTACTTTTGATTATAAGAAATGGGATATTAAAGAGGAATTTGACTCGAATCTCAGCAACATTGTCGATGTTTTGCAAAAAAATCCGGATATGCATATAAGAATAGAGGGACATACGGACAATATCGGCTCAATGGAATACAATATAGACCTTTCACAAAAAAGAGCCCAGGCGGTAAAGAATTATTTGGTCGGAAAAGGCATTCATGAATCGCGCGTCTCTACCGTGGGTTTTGGATATAAAAAGCCTATTGCTCCCAATGATACCGAAGAGGGCCGCTCCCTGAACAGAAGGGCTGAAATTGTTCCCATAAAATAGAAAGAAAACAATTCTTTAACGATCTTCTCAAAATTTGTGTTAAGGGATTTTATTGCTCGGCCTGAAAGGGAGAAATGGTATTTTAACTCAATGACATTGTCCTTGCAAGGAGGGGATGGGAAGAGGTAAAAACTCACAGAAACTTGGCCTCATGAAAACTTGTCCCCGTGAAAATGGGGAATAAAGGAAAGAGGTTTTTTTCCCATGTAATACTATAATGACCTGTTAAGATATTCTTGATTGAACCAGCAAAACCGGTAATATGGATCATTGATAGCCAACACTGGCCGCGTGCGAATTTACGCGCCGAACTGATCGAACGTGGCTTTGAGGCAGTTGGCTATATAAACCCCGCCCATGCGCTGGCAGCATTCCGTTATCCGCTTATTAAAAAACCTCACTTGATCGTACTTGAGCTTTGCGATCTGATCTTAGTACGACATGAATTAGAAGCCATGGTACGCATCGGTGTCCCCATTATCCTTCTTGGTGGCGTAACGGAGTTGAATCAAAAGTTGATTAGAGATTTTCAATGGGCAGCAATACTCCAGCGACCCTTCACCATCGGCGCTGTGGCTGATGCAGTGGAGAAACTTATACGGGGCTAGACTCAAAAAATGAACAATGAAATGTGTCAAAAATGATTTATTTCGGGAAAGATGAGTAGAGATATATTTATCGAAGACACTGAACAATAAGTTTTGTAGGTTGGGTGAAGCCCGTCCTGAGCTTGTCGATGGTACGAAGCGCACTCAACTTATAAATTTAATATATGGAGAAGCGATGAGTGAATCACAATTATGAAATGATTATTTATTGGGATAAAACGGACAATATTTAGGTTGTTGAAGTACCAGAACTTCCTGGGTGCATGGCCCATGGTAAGTCAAAAAAAGAGGCACTTGAAATGAAAGTATTCCTTATTTGTTTTCTCGTTTCTCAATAGTGAGCGAAAATCAAGCCTGTTTCATCAAGCTTTCGTAATAGGTCTCTTCTTTTTTGCGCTAATATTTTCAGACGTTGTCTTTTGTATGGTGTAACTTTGCCGACTTCAAGTACTATGGTTGCAAGCGCCACAATTGTATCATTGTTAGATTTTGCGAGAGCTTCGAGTCTCGAAATATTTTTTGCCGATATGTGAGACTGCGTTAAGAATCCGAATATTTCGTCTTCCTGTTCGATGGCTTCACGCTCTTCCTTTGGCATGCGAGCACATTCTTTGCACACGTGAGTTTTATGACCCTTCCCTGAAAATTTTTCATTTGATCGGCGTCTTCCACATATCCTACAATAGTGTCCCATGATTTTCCATTTATGAATAGTTGGTCTATCTTCGATGCTGCTAACAATGATTATACAGTCTGTATAAAACGGCAAACACGACTGTTTCAATATATTTAAGAAGTTGCCGTGTCTTCTTATCACGTATTGTAACTTATTTCGAATTAAGCATTTTCCGCCTTTTTGCTAAATTGTCCATTCCGGTTTATACAATTTGTATAAACCGGACTACAGCCCATTGACGGGACTTCGGACACCGTGACCTCCTTTATTCAAGACATGGGTGTAGATCATCGTTGTACTAACGTCTTTGTACCCAAGAATTTCCTGAATGGTGCGATACAGCGCGGCAAAACATCGCTTTATTGGAATTTTTTCAAGAAACTAAACTGTTACGAAATTCCTTGTTTCTCCCCCCGTACCCCGTAATACCTTGCAAAAAATATTTTGACATTTTCAGCAAAAATATTTTTTGTAGTGGCAAGGCGCGCCTTGCCACTACGGTCTTTTCCGATTCATTCGGGTTAGGTGCTAAGTTAAGCGATTTGAGTGCATGAACGAACCATGTTTGTCTGTGGCTGCTTGTAACTCACAATGGTATGAATATTGCCAGAGAGTTGCGAGCCAATGTCCCTTGCTGGCGGAGGATTAAGGGGGTGGAATGGTATGAGTGAAAATTCCGGTGGTCTTATACCTGGATATCCATAAGTTTGTTTAGGCAGGGGGAGGTAAAATACTTGCTATGAAAGAAAGTTTTATATGATAAATAATACGATAGATAGTTTTTGAAGTTCGTCAGGTTGCTGGTACAATAAGTATATTTTATTTGATAAATAGTTGATTGGAAAAATGGTGTATTTTAAAGAAACATTCACAACAAAAATGAGGAGAGTGCAATGTCATTTATTCCTAGACTCTGGTATCAGTTGAAAATCCGGTATTTTCAGTGGAATGCGCAAAAAGGCATAAGGAATCTCATTGCGATCATGGTAGTATCCATCTTGATGGCATGCCATCTGGGTTATGGAGAAGATCAAAACAACCAAATAGCATCTTTATTCAAAGAAACACAACAAGCCTCGGTATTTTACCTGGATAATGGCATGGAAGTGATCCTCGTGGAAAACCATGCCAGTCCCATGATCGCAGCAGTAACTATTGTTAAGACCGGCAGTCGGAATGAAGATGAGGCCAGCAATGGATCTGCCCATTTTTTGGAACATTTGTTATTTAACGGCACAAAGACACGCACGCAGAAACAGATTTACGACGAAATGGATTTTTACGGTGGCTATAACAACGCCCATACCGGTCAGGATTACACCAACTACATGGTCCTTATGCCGAAGGAGTATATCGCTCAGGGGATGGATATCCAGGCGGATATGCTCTTCAATTCCACCCTGCCCGAAGAAAAGTTCGAAAAGGAACGCGGCATCGTTATAGAAGAAATAGGCAAAAGCGCAGACCGGCCTGAATATCAGGTCAACAACCATTTTCAGAGGACTCTTTTTGCAGGCACACCATACGAACGCCCGGTACTTGGGACAGTTTCCACCATTACACATCTCAAACGGGAAAGCGTATGGGAATATTACCGGACGTGGTATGTACCCAATAACATGACCTTAATGGTAATTGGTGATTTTTCAACCCCGGAGATGGTGAAATTGGTTAAAGAAAAATATGGCCTATATCCAGCGGGTCCTATACCAGAGCACAAAACCATAACCCTTAATCCACCACAAAAATTACGCATTAGCAAGGCAAATGGTATGGGCAAATTTCCAAAGGATCGTCAGTATCTGAATATGGGTTATCTCTTGCCACCGCCAGTTTCTGATGATTTTCAAGCGCTGGTATTGCTCTCTGAATTTCTCGGTGGCAGGGAGAATGCCGTTCTGAAAGCATTATTTAAACAAGAGCAATATAAAAATATGGTTGAAACAATTGATACCAGCATAGATTTCAACCGTGATTTTTCAACGTTACAGATATCTGCCGAACTTCCCATGAATGCTGATGCAGGGCGTGTGGTAGAATTGATTATGCAGGCGGTGCAAGGCATGGCAAAAAAAACCGTTCCAGAAAATGAAGTGAAATCAACGCTGATTGCGAGGGCAACGCACGAACTTTATTTGCAGGAAAGTTTACACTACTACGGTATGATGAAATCAGGTTATCTGGCCGCTGGCGGCTATGCCCTTCTTCGCAATTACATGGATGGTTTAATGAAGGTAACACCGCAGGCTATTCAAAAGACAGCTGAAAAATACGTGAGTACCCAGGTGCCTGTGGTTACATTGATGACCCCTCCGGTTGAGAAAACAACCGAAGATGTTTCGACTCAATCGGTCAATCAATATAAAATGGAAACGTTGAAAAATGGCCTGACAGTTGTTGTGAAAGAAAACCGGGACAGCCGGGTCGCTGGTATACATCTTCTGGCAAAAGATCGTAGCCTGAGCGAAGGTAAAGAGAAGTGGGGTATGACGGAAATCTTACAGCGCATGCTCCTCGATGGCGGAACTACAGAACACCCGGACAATACGCTGTATCAGGCATTTGAGTCCATTGGTGCTGAAATAAAACTTTGCGATGACCCATCCGTTCCTTTCGATGACTATTACCATACCCCCCGTTTTGCTTACATCCGGTTAAAGATAATAGATGCCTTTTTTGAGAAGGGATTGAATCTGCTTTCGGAAATGATATTGCAGCCAAACCTTACTGAAAAAACCCTTGCTGAAGCGAAGAAAGAGGTTATAACGCTATCGGCTAATGCTAAGATGAGTACACCAAAGGTAGCAGAGCGAATCTTTTATGATAACCTGTTTAAAGAAAACCCCGGTTTTGGACGGCTGTTTGGGGATGTTAAACAACTAGAACGGATTCAATTAAAAGATATACAGGACTTCCACCGTAAGTTTTACAACCCTGCGAACCTGATGCTGGTTATCTCTGGTAATATACCGATCGAAAAGGCACTATCATTGATCAGACAATGTTTTGGGGGTGTTTGGGGTGAGGCAGGATGGCATCCCCCAGCATTTACGCCGCAGTTTCAGGCCCTTGGTACTACGATACGTGAAAAGATGGGGAAACAGCAGTCGTCTATCTCTGTGGCAAATGTCTGTGATGTGAGCGAGGAAGATCAACCGGCGCTCTATGTAATGGAAACCATCTTTAGTGACAGGCTCGCTTTTAATCTGCGTGAAAAGCAAGGTCTCGCTTACAGTATTGGCGTTTCCTTTCATAAATTCGATGGTGTTCAGTGGTATCGTATATCGATGGGTACACGGCCGGAAAACATAGAACGGGCCATCAACGGTATTTGCAATGAGATTCACTCCATGCGTGAAGCAAAGATCGAAGAACAGGAAGTCCAAAAAACCATAAATGCCATTTTGGGAAGACGTGGCATGCGCAGGCTGGACCGGGTAAGCCAGGCATATTACATAAGCATGGAGGTGTTTGACGGCAAAGGACCAGAGGCAGACGATCAGGATGCAGAGAAGCTAAAAAAGGTTACTGTACAGGATGTGGAACGCCTGGCCAGACAAGTCTTCCAGAATGACAACTATTTAATCGTGATTGTGGAATAAGTGATTGTGCTGGTTCAATCTTGTAGATTGAACCAGCAGCAATGCCCACACGGCGGTTTCAATAAAGAAGGAGGAGTGTTTTGAATAATACGACACCAAAACCTGTAGCCATAAAGATAGAACATGAACTCCATATTTGTCCCAATTGCGGGTATGATGACGGTTTCCACACGTCATTTGTGCGGACAACAGAAGAAACCTGCAAGATCATCCTCATCTGTCCGCGCTGCCATGCCAGATACGATCCTGATTGGACGGTTGAGGTATAAAGATGGGAAATACCGACTGCTGGTTCAAACTTGCAGTTTGAACCAGCAGTTTTGCACCGTACCATAACGTTTTGGACGAGCACCAAATCTTGAAAAATGCCAAACGTTGCGGTTCAATCGTCCACGATTGAACCAGCGAAAGATGCAAATATTTGTTACCATTTTTTCTTCTTGAAGTAATACACCATGGTAATGCCTATAGTGGACATGACGAGTAAAATCAGCGGATACCCCCAGCGCCATTCAAGCCCCGGCATGTGTTTAAAATTCATTCCATAGATGCCAGCGATGAAGGTGAGTGGCATAAAGATTGTGGCAATCATGGTAAGCACCTTTATGACGGCATTCAATCTGTTACTGATGCTCGAAAGATAGATTTCAAGCATTCCAGCAACCATTTCCCGAAAGGTTTCCAGGGTATCAATTATGTGAATTGTGTGGTCATAAATATCCTTCAGGTAAATTCTGGTAGATTCCTGAATCAGTGAAGATTCTCCCCTCTCCAAACCACCGATTAACTCCCGCAATGGCCATACTGACCTGCGTAATAATATCATGTTCCTTTTCAGATTATAGATGGCATGTAAAACCCTGGGGGTCGGATTACTGACTAATTCATCCTCCAATGATTCTATCTTTTCTCCCAGTGTTTCCATGATGATGAAGTAGTTGTCAACTATTGCATCGAGCAGGCAATACGCAAGGTAATCAGCGCCCATCTTTCTTATGCGGCCTTTATTTGTTCTGATCCGTTCCCTGATTACATGAAAAATATCAACCTCTCGTTCCTGGAATGAAATGACAAAATTTGACCCTAAAACCAGGCTAACCTGTTCAGAGATAACCTCGCTATCCTTACCAGAAAACTGCAGCATTTTAAGCGCAATATAACTATATTCTTTAAAATCCTCAATCTTTGGCCGCTGATCGGTATTCATAATATCCTCCACAGTGAGTGGATGAAGCCCAAAACCTTCACCGAGTCTCCCTAATATATCACTCCGGTGAATTCCGTCGATATTTATCCACGCTATCGTAGGCCGGCCCTTATCCTTAAAAGGAAAACATTCCTCAATTGCCTTCGCCTCTTGTTCATGAAAATGCATTTCATCATACTCTGTGATCGTAATCTTTACCTTTTCAGTCTTTCTCTCTCCAATGTGGATCAGTGCGTCTGGCAGGAGGCCGGCTTTCTCCGATCTTTTTTTGATTAGTTTCGCCATAGTAGGTACCTTCTCAAGAAAGTGTGTTGCTATTACATAAGATACGGAGTGATGATAACCAACTTACCCGCGGAACTCAACATTCTTTTCCAGCTTCAATGCCGGTCTGAGCTGATGCTGGAGGATACGTGATGTTCGCGCCATTTATCACGGCCCAGGGTGTGAGCTTATGGGCCTGCCTGTGTTTCTCATTCATAATATGTTCAACCTGAATTTCCCGAACAAGTAATGCGTCGGTAATCAGGGAGCGATGGCAGCGCCAGGGCAAAGCTTCCGCACACATCAATGCGATGCGATCTTTACTTGCCAGTTCAGTGAGTGTTTCTAAGTTTTCCCTAAATTCCGGCGTTTGCATGTAGTCGGCGAAACCCCTGAAGGATGCATTACGCCATCCTGTGTTAGGTGAATCGGGACGTGGACGCCGAAGACCTCCGAGTCCTGGCATATGTGTGTAAGCTATCCCAGCAGCTTTCAGGCTATTTGGCAGTGTTTCCCGGTTAAACTGCGGGTTGCGCCGTGAGCGTGGTACGGTACGAACATCTATTACATGTTTTACGCCATGGGCTTGTAAGAGTTTTATGAAGACATCAAGTGTATGCGTAGAATGACCGATCGTCAGTACGGCAGAAGATGTTTCGGGTGCGCCTTTTTTCATGGAAAGCATCCTCATAGTATCTTCCAAAGATAATTTTGACATTTTTAGCAAAAATAATTAACCCCGACAGGGTTAACTCACGAATTTCGTGCTTCGGATTTTGTTTTTTCCGACTCGTTCGGGTCCGGGGACAAGCCTTTGTTAGTATATTGTTTCCTCAATAGTTAAACAATTTGAGGATTTATTCAAAGAATAGGGGCATGCAGTGGGACAATTGTCCGGTTGAAGCCATTGGTGTCCGCTCTTGCAGCGACATATTTTCAGCCTGCTGCGCATGAGCTGATTTGGCCATTGCTTAAAAAAAGGGAAAAGGGCATTGCTGATTGTAGCGAATGCCTCCTGTCGTTCACTCACATTCTTTGCATTTTTTAATAACTCCGCCCCTTCAAGAATATGCTGCATCATGTGTTGGCCAGGCCCATCTGGTTCGGTCTGAGTACCCAGAGTGGCAGCGTCTATTACATTCTGAGCCAGACCGGAGATCTCGTTTGCCCCGCCTTTTACCATATAACTATAGATGTATTGGTAACCCAGCAGGACCGATTGAAAATGAATATATGTCCTCTTTGCGATAGTAATTACCGTTTCATTATTATGATCATGTCCTTCGTGTGCAGAGACAGAAACAGGAATAATGAAAGGCAAAAACAAAAGAAAAAGAATAGCATTTCTCAAGTAATGATAGTTTAACACATCAAACTCCTTTTATAGTATTACTGCGTGAAAACCTCTTTTCCCCGTTCTCCGTTTTTACGAAGACTGGTTTCATGAGGACTGTTTCGGTAAATTCATTTTGAAGCTGTTTCAAATTCATAGTTGGACCTCAGCCTCAGGCTTTTCCTGTTGGTCTTTTTCACTCTCTTTTTTCAGAACCTCATCCAGGATTCCACTTAATTTTTCTATACCTTTCTTAATTTCCGTTACATATCGCTGCAATGCTTCATCCAGTTTTTTTGATGCAGCTTCACCCGCCTTTTTCATTTTCTCCTCATATTCAGGCATTTTTTGTTTTATCTCTCCGAGGGCTTCATCCATACGCTCTGACAATTTTCCGCCCAGCGCTTCTAATTTTTTAGCAATATCAGAAAAGGTATCATCTTCCTGTATCGTTTCTTTTGTTTGTGCATAATCTACCCTCCATTTTCCATCCTCTTTTTTAAGAATCGTTTGGAGTGGAATAGTAGTTTCAGTGCCATGTTTCTGTACTCGCGCCATTGTCTCTATGGTAGTAAGGTCACCATCAATAACAATCTTGCCAAACGTCACAAACGCATCTTTGAATTGTTCGTTGGATGTGTCTATCAAAGTTCGGGTCGATGTTGTGGCATATTTACGGGCATTCTCCATGTCCTGAATTTTCATGGTATCCCAAAAGTGTTGAGCTACTTCTTGCGGGGATTTGTCCCTGTAACAGCCAGACACGAATGTAATTGTTACAATAGTCAAATAAACCCAACTCAAGCGAAATCGTTCCAGAATCATTTTAATTCCTCCAATGCTTTAGTACTTTCATTTTGTACCTCTTAAATAAAATGACTTACCCATTATATTACACGGAAGTTCAGATATGTGTCAAAAAATCTTTGATTTGTTGAATATAAATTTTTTACGGCATTTTCTCAAGGTAAAATGTAACTTGGTCGTCGGATTGGAATCATAAGGTATTGATGGTCAGCATTGATCTTCAAAGATAAAAAAGATCCTCTATCCATTGGATCACGATGTTGAAAATTTCTCCTTGAGTGTTCGTTTAAATAAGCTATACTTGCACGAATGCTTCGTTATGCAGACAACATATGTCCATGCATTTGAGGAAGTATTTGGTATCGTATTGGGTATAATCCGCTCAGTTTTCATAAATTTTCGGTCTTATCAATTTGATGCAAAAGAAATTGTTATCACGGTGTTCAATTATGGAGGCTGTACAAATACAATGAAAACAAAGACAGGTCTTATTGCGCTTCTTATCGTCATTTCGTCTTTCCTTTTTTTGAAGAATATCCCGGTGTGCGGGCAAGCAGAAAACCGGGAACTCCCTGCTGCCGGTAACCCGGCTGCCACAGGAGCGGTGAATACAATAGACGCCCTTACCGGCGTTATTCAAGTAATTAGGGAATTAGGGAAAGAAATCGAAGACAAAAAAACGAAACTCCATGAGGCGGAAACACATGAAGAGAGATCAGAAATATCGAAAGAAATTGATAAACTGAATGAACGATTGGAATCTCTCAGGGTAAATTTTGAGGAAATTGCAACTGGTCTGGATTTGGAGACGTTTTATGCAAAACCTCAAAAACGTTTTGACTGGAAGGAGGAAATCCAAACCCTGATAGGGCCGATTATTAATGACTTGAAAAGCATGACTGCCCGCCCACGGTTAATTGAAAATCTGCGGACACAAGTGGATTACTACGAAAAGCAAATTTTCCTGGTAAGAAATGCCATAGAAAATATCCACAATCTTGCTGCTCAAGTGAAGGGTGAAAATCTGAAAAATCAACTCATTGACCTTGAAACTGAATGGTATAATAAAGGAAAACAAATTTCAAGCCAGCTTACCGTGGCAAAATACCAATTGGCTGATAAATTGAGTGAAAGGAAATCTTTTCTTGAATCGAGCAAAAATATCGTGCAGGTATTTTTCAAAAGCCGGGGGAGAAATTTTGTCTTATCCGTATTAGCATTCCTTTTTGTATTCTTTTTGCTTCGTTACATTCACCGACATATCTATAGAGGCAGTTTTATTCACAAGACGGTGGCGAGTTCGTTTTACATTCGCCTTGCAGAAGTGTTATATTATGTACTCACATTTGTCGGCGCTACCGGGGCATTATTGATCGTATTGTATATTTGCGGTGATTGGGTACTTTTGGGTATTGCATTCATTTTTATTATAGGGCTTATTTGGGCGGCGAAGCAAACTCTTCCTCGTTTCTATGAACAAGGCACCCTTTTATTAAACCTTGGAACTGTGAAGGAAAATGAACGCGTGATATACAATGGTCTTCCATGGAAGGTGGCTTCGTTGCACCTCTATACCCTCCTGGTTAATCAGGAATTGAAGGGTGGAATGCTCAGGATTCCCATACGGGATTTGAAAGATATCAGATCGCGCCCATATCATCCGGATGAACCCTGGTTTCCTTGCAAAGAAAACGATTGGGTGCTTCTGGCAGATGGGACAATGGGTAGGGTGGTTACACAGACTCCCGAGACTGTACAACTTATTATCGGCGGTGGCAGTTATAAAACTTATCCTACGGAAGAATTTTTGAAACAAAATCCAACGAATATTTCCAGGAATTTTCGCGTTAATGTTACCTTTGGTATTGATTACCAGTATCAGTCAATAAGTACTACAGAAATTCCTGATAAACTGAGAGAAATGATAAAGGCTGGGCTTATAAACGAAGGTTATGGGAATGACATCATCAAGCTTACTGTGGAATTTAAAGCAGTCGGCGATTCATCTCTCGACTATATAATTCTTGCTGATTTTTCGGGGCAGGTTGCAAAAGATTATTATAAACTTTCCCGAATCATTCAAAAAATTGCATTAAACACATGCAATAAATTTGGGTGGGAAATTCCTTACACGACATACACCATCCATACTGCTCCATCTCAGTCTCAGCAAAGAATTTCTGTGCCGATTCAACCCACCACAGATACCGCAAAGGTCACAGAGACTTCATCTTGATGGTCGACACCTTGGCCTGTTTCAATAGAAAAATAACAGAAGGTATTTTCTATCAAGAAATTTAGTAACAATGTAAGTTTTCCTTGCAATTAATTCCTAAATTTGTTATTTTGGGTTCATTCGTAAAAAAGTTGAAGACAGGAAAATATAAGTAGGGAAGATAGGGTAAAAGATGAGAGTAAAAGGATAGCATCGAATTTCATCCGTATGTAATATGGTTTTATGAGAGATAAGATCATACTACACGAGGAGAAATTCGATGCGGTTAGATACTATCACAGAATTATTACGAATTCCAGGATTTAAAGTAACGCATATGATATCCAGCACGGAAAGCAGTATAGAGTTTTTATTGGAGCAAGAGGAAGAAAGAGCGAGTGTATGTTCAGGTTGCGGTAAAGTGCACAATACGGCAGTGCATAGTGTGGGAAGAATAACAGTAGAAGACCTACCGATGAGTGGTAGGAGGGTATATTTGCACGTACCGAAGAGGAAATCGATGTGCCTTGAAGATGGGAGTATTCGGGTAGAGGAGCACGAGTGGATAAGGGGGAGATTTACGAAGCGTTTTGTGGAACAGGTGTATCGACTGACCTCAATAACGACAAATAAGGAAGCAGGATGGTTTCTTGGAATAGACGATGAGACGGTGTACCGGATAGATAAGGAGATGTTAGAGGAGTTATCACTGGAGAGAATTGAGAAAGTGAAGGCGCCGCGTCATATGAGTGTGGATGAGGTTGCATGGCAGAAGTGGCACAAGTATGTTACCAATGTTGTTGATGTGGAAAAGCGCAAGGTGATTTGGAATCACGATGGACGGGGCAAGACAACGCTGGATAAATTTTATCGTAAGATAGGCAAGGAAGGTTGTAAGAGGATAAAGGCAGTGGCAAGTGATGGAGCAAAGGGTTTTCTTACGTCTACGAAAGAGCATTTGAAGAATGCCTTGATAGTATTGGATCATTTTCATGTAAAGAAGTATCTCAATGAGGCAGTAGATGCGGTAAGGAAGGAAGAACTCAGAAAAGCCAGGCAACAAAACCAGGAAGACTTGAGTCGAATTCTTCATTGCAACAAGAGGTTTATATTGATGCAAAATAAGGTTACAAATAAGCAGAAGGACATTTTAGATAAACTCTCAACGCTCAATGAGAAGGTATATAAGGCAATGCTTTTAAAGGAGCAGTTTCTTTCTCTTTATGTAGCAAGTAATCGAAGGGTAGCATATGCAAATCTGAGGGCGTGGATAGGGACAGTAATAAGGTCTGGGATAGCATCATTTGTAGAGCTAGGATACAAATTTTTCCGGAAGAGGCATTATGTTCTGAACTATTTTGTTTGCAAAATAACGTCCGCTATATCAGAAGGAATCAATAACAAAATAAAGAGGTTAAAGCGCATGGCATACGGTTATCGAGACGTCAAATACTTCTTACTCAAGATTCATCAACATTGCGGACTTCTTGACCCTAAGCTTTCAACTTAAATACGAAAGACACTTATTTTGTTGGCCAAAGTATTTCCTTAACCTTATGGTAATCATCTACTTACTATTTTAGAATGATAATAAATTGATATTGGAGTGTTGTTTGGGAGATTCTAAAGTATGAGAAATTTCTTAATTAGCTTTTTTGAACGATTGGAAACAAGTATCCATAAATTCAACGGCAACGGAAATGGGAACGGGAACGGGAACGGCAATCACCCTATTCCTGAATTATCCGAGCATGAATTAAGATTCGAAAGTATGCCTCTTGGGGCAGGTTTCCATACTCCGTTGTCAACAAAAAATCCCCTGGACATTACCATATATAGGGCACAACAATACCTTCTCCGCAATCAAAACCGGTCTGATGGACATTGGGTGGGAATCTTAGAGGCAGATACTACCATAACATCTGAATACATCATGCTCATGCATTTTCTTGGAAAGGTAAACCAGGAAAAACAGAGATTGGCAGCGAATCTACTCTGTGAACATCAGATCTCTGACGGGGGGTGGAATATTTATTACGGAGGGCCGAGCGAAATCAGCGCTTCGGTAAAGGCCTATTTTGCCTTGAAATTGGCAGGATACTCTGCAAACGAACCCTTTATGCAAAAAGCCAGGAAGCGCATCCTTGAGATGGGCGGCATCATGAAGGCCAACTGTTTTACGAAAATTTATCTTGCCATGTTTGGACAGGTTGATTGGCAGGCTGTACCCGCCGTTCCGGCCGAAATGATCCTGTTTCCACCGGGTTTTTATTTTAGCATCTACGAGATGTCGTATTGGTCGAGATGTATTGTTGTTCCTCTTTCCATTGCCATAGCTAAAAAGCCGCATATTCCGGTAGGGGATGACATGCTGAAGGAACTTTACCTGATCCCGCGCGAAAAGGTAGTTTACCGTATTAAGCGGGACCAATCGGGATTGAGCTGGCATAATTTCTTTATTGATGCCGATAGTATTTTCAGGAGATATGAACAGCAACCCATTAAATTTATCAGAAGGATGGCTCTCCGCAAGGCAGAAAAATGGATGCTGGACCATGTGGAAAAATCCGGTGGTTTAGGGGCTATATGGCCCGCAATGGTCAACTCGATCTTTGCCATGAAATGTCTTGGATATCCGGATGACCACCCCGCATTAAAAAGCCAGTTGCAAGAGGTAGAAAACCTGGTTGTATACGAAGTGAATAAACTCTATTTACAACCATGCGTATCGCCTGTCTGGGATACGGCATGGGCAATCATTGCGCTTCATGACTCGGGGATACCCGGCAGCGATCCGGCATTACAAAAAGCAGGGCGATGGCTCATCAGCAAGGAAGTCAGGAATTTTGGAGATTGGGCTTTAAAGTGCAAGGTGGAAGAACCGAGCGGCTGGTATTTCCAATATGCAAACGAGTTTTATCCCGATACCGACGACAGTGCGGCCGTGCTTATGGCATTACAGCGGGTATCATTGCCTGAAACTGCCCACAAGGAGGCATCGGTTTTACGTGGATTACGATGGATTATGGCTATGCAATGTGATGATGGAGGTTGGGGCGCATTTGACCGCAACAATAACAGAGCTATTCTCAATCACATACCGTTTGCGGATTTTAATGCATTATTAGACCCGAGTACGAGCGATGTTACTGCCCGATGTACAGAATTTTTAGGTCGTATTGGGTTTAGTAAGACCTCGGGCCAGATTCGCATGGCGATAGAATTTCTCAAAAAAGAACAGGAAAAAGACGGAACATGGTTTGGGCGTTGGGGCGCAAACTATATTTACGGCACATGGTCTGTGCTCGCCGGACTTGCAGCAGTTGGAGAGGACATGAACAAGCCGTATATCAAAAAGGCCGTTGCGTGGTTGAAAAGTGTCCAAAATTCCGATGGGGGATGGGGCGAGACGATAAAATCGTATGATGACCCATTCCTTAAGGCAATTGGCAAAAGTACGCCTTCGCAGACGGCGTGGGCTTTGTTGGGTTTAATGGCCGCAGGCGAGATACATTCTGATGCAGTAGAAAGGGGAATAAAATTTTTATTAATGAAACAAAAAGAAGACGGAAGCTGGGATGAAGTTGAATTTACCGCAACGGGTTTCCCTAAGGTCTTTTATTTAAAATACCATATGTATCGCAACTATTTCCCCTTGATGGCATTGGGGAGATATCGCAATTCCATACATAACAAGGTGTGACATGGCACACTTTGTCTGTTTCCACTGAAAAATTCACATCACGATAAGGGCAAACCCTGAGCGATCAGGGGACGCAAAGGACAGGGTCTTGTAAGCGGTTTAAACAGTTTAAACCGCTTAAACCGTTCAAACGGCTTTGAAAAAGACAGCCTTACTGCCAAAGATGTTTGCTATGAATATATTGCAGTACGGCTTTTTTATTTTTAGGACAAGAAAAAAGGGTCATAATTTTTTATCCACCTATTTGATTCTTTGCTGAACAAACATAATAGCTATTTAACTTTGCATCCTTTTTATTTCAAAAAATTAATACCATAACTATGACCGAACAACAAGAGCAACAAGCATCGTTTCCATTTTCTATTACCCTGCTTGTTGCTGCAATTATCGCAGGTGGATGGAACGGCAGGTAGATGAGGAAAAGGTGCTTGCCCGTCTGTGGCAGGATCCATTTCAAGCCGTTGAAAGTTATAGAAAAGATGCCAAGGTGGCACATCAAGATTTTACAATTCGTAATATCAATGACCCCTGTTCAAAGATATTCATACCTCAAAAAGATATTAAGAAGGTATTGATCATGCCCGTTATGATTACAGATGGTCATTATACAAAAGATGCAGAGGAGCGACTGAGAACTCGATATGCCGTGCTTTCAGCGCTTCATGTTGCCGGATATCAACCCAGGAATGAAACACATATTGGGGCGTTTAAAGCAGAGATTAATGGGGAAGAACGTCTAGTTCCATACGAGTGGTATCGTCAGGATACGCTGATATTGCAAGCGCTTCGTGATGAATTTCCTAACACCATCTTTTTTACCACAGACCTTGACGCCCGCCCCTGGCATACACAGAATTACCTTTTACAAGGAACCTGATCGCCGCATCGAGTTATGGACTGGAATTTCCTGGTAAATGGCAACGAGATGTTCCTCCGTTTAGATCCACCTATCAAACTTCCGTCTTTGTTGCTGCGTTACAGGCACTGGACATCTTAAATGAAGATGATGCCGATTTAAATAAGATACGTCCTCGCATCTTTGAAATAGGAAGGGGGGCATATGATTTAACTCCTACGACAAGGGATCCAGAGTTTTGTAAGGGTGCGTTTACAGAAGAGAGGACTGTTCAAGGACTCTGTAACATAATTAAACGAGACAACTATACATAGCGACATAAGTTTACAACTGTCTGTCATTCCGGGCTTGACCCGGAATCCAGTATTTTTCTGGATTCCCGCTTCCGCGGGAATGACATATTCGTATCTGATTAATGACGCTGTGTATAGATGCAACACTTCCTTCCGCAACCACGTGAGTTGCTAAGGTGATTATTTTCTCTAGCTGAAACTCCATTTGGCCATTTCAATGATATCAGATAATCGTTTTCCACCTTCTAACACTACTGTGGGCTCAAAACCGCAGTGCATCATACAATTTTCGCAACGCGGGTCATTGCCTTCCTGATACTTCTCCCAATCCGTATTTTCCATGTACTCAGCAAAGGTTTTATAGTGAGTATCTGTAATAAGGTAACAAGGGCTTTTCCAGCCTAAATAGTTTCGGGTTGGATTTCCCCAGGGTGTACACCTTAGGTACCTTTCCCCCTTTAAAAATTTTAAATACAGGGGAGAGTTCAGTATCTTGTATTTCTTTGAAATTCCATAAATGAATCCAAATCGTTCCTGTATCTCATTCCGGCAAAGGAACACCTCATTCTCGTTGTGTTCAAAACTAAAGCCAGGGGAAACCAGCATACCATCGACACCTAACCCCTCCAGAAATGAAAACAATTCCTCTATCTCATCTTCACTGGTATTCTTATATATGGTTGTGTTTGTGCAGACATTAAATCCCGCCCGTTTTGCCTCCCGAATAGCCCTGGTTGCACGATCAAAGACCCCTTTCCCTGCAATAGCATCATGTGTTTCAGCAAGGCCATCGATGTGAACATTAATGTTAACATATTTACTGGGCTTCAGCTTTTTTATCGCGTCTGCCAATAAGATGCCATTGGTACACAAATAGATGTGCCTTTTTTTATCCAGGATACCACGGATAATTTTATCAATCTCAGGGTGCATCAGTGGCTCGCCGCCTGTAACAGAGACAACAGGTGCGGGACATTCTTCCACCGCCTGAATACACTCTTCAGGACTTAACATCTCCCGCATGGTTTCCCGGTACTCCCGTATGCGGCCGCAACCCTCACAAGCGAGATTGCATAAATGAGTAATCTCTAACATTAATACCAGTGGAAACCGTTCTCTGGATAAAAACTTGTTCTTAATCAGATATTTTGTCAAAGAAGAACCTAATGATAATGATACCCTCATAATAGGGAAAACTCCATTTTGTAACAAAGCAAAAAATAATGAGCAAAGACGTAAACACAAAATGCTATATCAAATAGATAATACTGTCAAGGATTATTTAAGTGGTCACTGTTGAGTTTTCCGTAGTCTGGTGATTGATCAGGCGAGAACTTTTTCATAATTATATTGAAAATTTCAATTAAATTTGATTCCATTTATGCGTTTCTTATCAGATAGGAAGATTTATGATAGCAGTATTTTTTGCATTAAGCCAGGAAATGGCCTCCTTAAAATCGCAAGTAAATATCGTAAAAAAGATTCGGTATGCCCATGCCGTATTCTATCAGGCAGAATTTCATGGTTTTCCGATAACCCTTGTTCAGACAGGCATAGGGAAAAATGTATCGGATGTAGTACACCGCCTGTCAAAATGCTTCAGGATACAATTAATGGTTTCTTCTGGTTTTGCAGGCAGCGTAAGGCCAGAAGTCGGCATCGGGGATTTAGTTATAGGAAAACATGTTCTGTATTCTTCCCAGGAAACCTGGGAAGAAACAATCAAAATCGATTCAACCCTTTCCTGTGATACATCCATTGCAGATCTTGCAGTTGCCTTAAGCAGCGCAGATAATCTCAGATCACATTGCGGAGATATCTTGTCCGTTCATAAGATAATCCATCAGTCTTCAGTCAAAAGACATATCGGGACCAAAACTTCTGCGATAGCCGTGGATATGGAATCGTTTGTGATAGGAGAACGGGCTAATGCCATGGGAATTCCTTTTATTGTCGTGCGTGCAATTTCTGATGGCGTAGATGAAGACATGGAGATTTGCGAAGATATGGTAACCGAGGGGGGAAATGTCAGCATATCGGCCACCGTGCGTTATCTCTTGAATAGACCACACCGTATCCCCTACCTGAATCGTTTGCGCAAACAGACCGGGTGTGCCACAAAAACCTTATCGGTGTTCTTCCCAAATTTTATTACACAAATATATAATTCTTTGTTAGTATAAAAACCATTTCCAGAGGGGGGATGATGGCAAAAAAAAAGATTGGGATTGTCATGGGTAGCGATTCTGACCTCACGATAATGAAGGAGGCCATGAATATACTGAAGGAATTTGATGTGGATTTCGATGTGAATATCATTTCAGCCCATCGCTCGCCAGAAAGAGCTCACTCGTATGCGACAGAAGCGGAAGAGAAGTACGATGTAATTATTGCAGGCGCGGGCGGAGCTGCACATCTGGCCGGGGTTGTTGCGAGTTTGACCCCTATTCCTGTCATTGGTGTACCCATGCCGACATCCGGGCTGGGTGGGCTGGATTCACTTCTTTCTATGGTGCAGATGCCATCGGGTATTCCTGTATCTACCATGGCTATTGGAAAATCCGGCGCTATGAATGCCGCAATATTAGCAATCCAGATAGTGAGCCTGTCCGATCCAAAAATAAGGCAAAAAATGGTACTGTATAAAAAGAAACTGTCGGATGATGTTGCAAAAAAGGATAAAGAAGCGCGGACTGAACTTGGATTACTGTAAGTGCGCTTGGGAGCATTCCCGATTTTTTGTGACTTCCGCTGGTTTTGGTGAAATGTTGCAGAGTGTTAACCCTGACAGGGTTGTGTCGTCCTGACCTCATGAACAGTTACAAAAAATCGGGAATGCTCCCAAGTGCAACCAAGGTGAAAGTTGCGAGTTGTAATGAGTTGAGAGTTCAATATCCAAAGTAATGACCCGCAACGTACAATACGTAGCAATTACGAAAAGCTTATAAAAAGAAGATTTTACCGTGAATACTATGAGGGAGAAGAAATGCCGTTACCAACTATAGAATGGGAAGGAAATGTTGAAGGTCGTATCCGATTGGTCGACCAAACTTTGTTGCCCACCGAGTTAAAATTCGTTTACTGTGAGGACATAAAAAGTATCTGGCATGCAATTAAAACACTCATGGTGAGAGGTGCGCCGGCAATTGGTATCGCAGCAGCAATGGGTGTGGTCTTAGGAATTAAGGACATACGTGCAAAGGATGCGGATACCTTTTTAAAAGAACTGAAACAGGTAACGTCCTATTTGAGCACTGCACGACCAACAGCAGTCAATCTTTTTTGGGGAATTGCCCGTATGGAGCGAGTTGCTCGGGAAAACAAGAACAAATCCGTCCGGGAAATAAAAGATGCACTCCTCCATGAAGCAATAAGAATACAAAATGAAGATAAGGTTATTTGCAGGCAGATTGGCGAGAATGGCGCAAAACTTATCAAGGACGGTAACGGTATTTTAACCCATTGTAATGCAGGCGGTTTAGCCACTGCTGATTATGGCACTGCGTTAGCCGTTCTGTTTAAGGCCAAGGAACAAGGCAAACATATCAAGGTCTATGCAGACGAAACGCGCCCCCTGCTGCAAGGCGCAAGATTGACTGCCTGGGAACTCGTGCATGCAGGTATTGATGTTACCCTGATATGTGATAGCATGGCAGCACATGTGATGAAGCAGGGAAAGGTGCAATGCGTAATTGTGGGCGCAGACAGGATCGCCGCCAATGGTGACACCGCCAATAAAATTGGTACCTACGGTGTCTCTATTCTGGCAAAGGAACACGGAATTCCTTTTTACGTCGCAGCTCCTGTTTCAACCTTTGATTTGAGCATAAAATCAGGAAACGATATTCCCATTGAAGAGCGTTCACCCGAAGAAATTACCAACGGATTCGGCAAGAAAACTGCGCCTGAAGGGGTCAAGGTCTTTAATCCCGCCTTTGATGTAACCCCGGCAAAAAATATCACAGCCATTATTACCGAAAAGGGAGTAATCACGAAACCCTTTGCTGAAAATATCCAGCGCATCTTGGGAACATCAGTTGTTTCATGAATCATATTTTAATTTGTAATTTTGACCTTTTATCTTTAATTCCTGATTTTCATTAGTTTCCAATCTTCGTTTAGTATGATGTAAAGAGGAATGTTTCTATGCATACCGATGGTTATTTGCTCTATATATTTATATTATTGAGCAGTATTCCGCTGTTACTTTTCAGTTGTGGCAGTGAGCGGGTTAACATTGAATTCAGGACTTCCAGGCAAATTTACGTTGATGACGCAAAAACAGACCCGGATAAATTAAACAAAGAACTTGAATATGAAATAAGAGAAGCAGAGAAAAAACGTTTACAAAAACAGCGCGCGGCAGAAGAAGCAGCCAAGGCCAAAGCAGAAGCAGAACGAAAGGCCAGGTCAGGTCAGAGAGAACCGGAACAGACAAATGAAGAAGAAACGATACTCTTACAGGAAACTGAACAACAGTCACCACCACAATAAAACCAAAGCCTAAACCGAACAAGGTGGAAGTGTAAATAAGAAATTGAAAAATGTAAATTGCACCGTAGGAGCGGGGTAACCCCGCCCCTGCCTCTAGTATGATTTGTTCACTGCTGAGTCATTAAAGGAGAATGTAATGTCTGGAAAAAATCTTATAAGGCTATTTCTTCTGGTATTTGCTTGTTTGCTCGTATTGTATAGCTACGGCTATTATAAAAAATACCACACTCTGGCAATGCTGGAAGGAAAGATTAAAATGGGAAAGTATAAAGACGCCCTGGCATCCATCCAGGAATTGCAAAATTTTGCAATAATCCGCATCATGGAGAAATTTGAAAAAGAAGACCCCGTGCTTGCCTATAATAAAGGAGTATTGTACACCCTTATGGAAAACAAGAAAAAGGCAAGCGCAGAGTACAGAAAAGCAATGGAAACAAGTGACCCAATATTAAAGGCAAGGGCAATTTATAACAATGCGAACATCATCGCAACTGACATGGATTTTTCTACCGCCGCTATGCAATATGCTGAGGTATTGAAAATTGATGCCAATGATTTTCAGGCAAAGAAGAACTTAGAAAGGATGAGATTGGGCGAACAGCAGTTTAATACCATGTTTAGCCCGGAACAACAGGAGCGGGAAGACCGGATCGAAGCCTTAAAACTCATCCCGTGGGGTACAAAATACAAGTATAGCGGAGAACAGAAGATACGCTGGTAATTTCTTGGTTAAAAATTAAGAAATAAGGGCCTCCATGTTATTTTTTAATTACGAAGAACATAAAATCCTTGTTTATGCACTTGCAGGTCTGATCTTTATCTTGTATGTATTCCTTTATCGAAGAAAGTCAGCCTGGTTAAAGGCCTTTGGCCAAAGAAGTTTAATCAACAGATTTAGCAAAATTCCCAGGATACACAGAAACCTCCTGAAAGGTGCTTGTATGAGTGCAGCCTGCTGTATCCTGGGAATGGTGGTGTTACAGCCTAAATGGCAAACAACACAGGACCATTATGAAAAAGAGGGATTGGAGATTGTCTTTGTCTTAGACGTCTCGATCAGCATGCTAGCGGAAGATGTAAAACCCAACCGATTACAGCGTGCAAAGATGGAGATATCCCATCTTGTGCAAGGATTGGAAGGTGACCGTGTCGGTCTGGTGGTGTTTGCAGCCCGTGCCTTTTCACTTCTGCCGTATCCCACCAATGATTACGAAAGGGTCTTCCTGCGCATATTGAATATGATCAATGAAAATTATGTGCGATTTGTACCTTACGGGACGAATATTGGCAATGCGTTTATCCTGGCTATGAATACGTTCGGCAAAGAAAATACAAAAAAGGTGATGATTCTCCTCACAGATGGAGAAGAGCAAATCATTACCCGCAGCCAGGTCGCAGAGGCCGTAAAACTGCTGTTGGAGAGGAAGGATATCGCTATTTATGTTGTCGGCATCGGAGACCTGAAAAAGGCATCCCCTATACCCAAAAGAGATAAGGAAGGGAACGTAACAGGTTACGAGATTACGGAAGAAGGAGAAACTATTTATACCAATCCCAATCCGATTTTTTTACGGGAAATTGCAGAAATGGTTGGCGGGACTTATCAGCATGATGCCACAGGCAACGAACTTAAACATATTTTCGCACAGGTCATTGAAAAACACAAAAACATCATAGGAATCAAAAAGAAAAATATTATCAAAGATGTTTCCCAATATTTTCTCGGTGGTGCACTGGCGCTGCTTGCACTGTACTTTATTTTATGACGTAGTTTGTAAATCCAAAATGTATTGATAGTCTTTGAGGTATAGACGGGAGGAGCTAAACCCCAGGAGACTATCAACACATTTCAGATATCGCTCATCAGTAGATTTCAGAAGTCCTTAAAAGCCTCTTCATCCATCGGAATAATTGCATCTGCATCTGACTCGGGATGATGTCTTTTCCCAAATCCTCGCTCTTTTCCATTCCCATCTCCTGAAATGTGTATGACATGCTCATTACTTCGTTTATTGTACGATATCGTTTTGTCCCTTGTCACTGTTCTCTTTGCCGGTTCTTTTGCTCTGTCAGGTTTATTTGCTGCCTGTGGTTTATCTTTGTGTGTCTCTGTATCTGCTTCCCTGCCTCCCGCCTCTTTGGCAATTTTATCCACCAGAGAGAGCAGACTATTTGCCTGTGCAGATAACTCTTCACTTGCCGATGCCGTTTCTTCAGCATTTACAGCATTTTGCTGTATGACCTGATCCATCTGGGTTATGGCTTTTCCCACCTGACTGACTCCTTCAGACTGTTCCTGTGATGCATTGGCAATCTCGTTTACCAAATCTGTCACTTTCTTGACATTTTTCACAATTTCCTTGAGGGATTCTCCGACCTTATTTGTTAATTCCACACCAACATCTACCTTCTTTACGCTATCCTCGATCAGCTGGGCTGTCTCCTTTGCGGCGCTGGCACTGCGTTGTGCCAGGTTTCTTACCTCTTCCGCAACCACAGCGAATCCCTTCCCATGTTCACCAGCCCTCGCCGCTTCCACGGCTGCATTCAGGGCTAACAAATTGGTCTGGAATGCAATCTCGTCAATTACCTTGATAATATTTGCTATCTTCTTGCTACTATCACTGATTTCGTGTATAGCTGTGTTCAGCATCCCCATCGAATGATCACCCTGGGCTGCAGATGCATTACACAAATTGGCCAAACTGGCGGCTTCTTTGGCATTGTCGGCGTTTTGCCTGGTCATAGCAGAAATCTCTTCCATAGATGAAGATGTCTCTTCTATTGAAGCCGCTTGTTCCGAAGACCCCTCGGCCAGATTCTGGCTTGATTCTGAGATTTGCTCCGCTGCCGAGGCAACCTGAGAAGACCCCTCCGTAAGATCGGCCAGCAACATCTTAAAGAGGCCCGATATCTTTCCCGTAATCTTCAGTACAACCCATCCAAGTGCTGTGACAAAAAGCACTGCTGCTATGCCGATAATAAAATTCCAATTTTTTAGCAACGTTGCTGCTTTAAAGGCCTCCTTTCTGTCAATTTCTGCAATAATTGCCCAATTTGTATCCTTTATATCAAGGGGTGCATATGCGCTGAGCACTTCCAAACCCCTGTAATCTTTTATTATCTTACAGGAACTCTTGCCTGATAAGGCATCCCTGGTTGCTTCCGTGTCTATCTTATTTACCAATATTGTCCTTTTCTCAGAAAACCTGGAATCAGATCTCATAAATTTGTCAATTCCTACAAGATAGGTCTCGCCGGTTTCTCCCAGGCCAGCCCTTTCAGTCATAATAGTGTTGATCTGATCGATGGGTATTTGAATTATCAAAACCCCTATTTTATTAAATCCTGCATAAACAGGGGCTGCAATAAACGAGGCAGGTTCGAAGTTAGAAGGCGCATATGACTCAAAATCGACCATCTTTACAAGATCTTGTCCGTCCGCGTTGTTTACCTCCGTATAAAGCCTGGCAATATTCGTATCTGCATACGGACCATGTAAAAGATTAGAACCAAAATCTGACTCTTTAAAGGCGGTATATATTACATCCCCGGTCTCTGAATCAATTAAAAAAATGTCATAATAACCACGTTTTTCCAACAAGCCTTTGAAATAGGGATGATATGTGGCGTGTAAACTGCTATACTCACTTCCATCAGTTGCATGGAGATAATCGATTTTTTTCTCTTTCCGGAATGGATTTTTTTTGACGTAAAGCTCATGGACTTTCTCTGCGCCTATCTCCGTGAATGCCTGTTTCATTTTCTGTATGGCGCTGCAGAGTGTTGGATCCCCGGATAATGCAGCTATATCTAATCGTATTCTCTCAAAATATCCCTCTATCTGCTTCTTCTTTATATCCCGTACAGAGGTTAACTGATTAAAAGACTGTTCAGAAAGAGACTTGCTCGCTATGCGATAACTCAACATTCCCGTAATGATAAAAGGCAGTAAACCTGCAATTACAAATAACGTTATAATCTTCGCGTTAAGGGTAATCTTCATCATTATTATTACCTCCATTTATTAATGTCAGTTTTCGTTAATATTATCGGCAGATCAATAAAATAATTTAATATAAATAATTTAATAATACTGAATATTTTCGTGCGGGGGGATTTCATGGCTTATTCTGAAAATAAATCCGTCTTTATCACCTAAGTCGAGCATTACCTGGTTGAAATTTCAATACAAGTGATTTTAAAGAACAGATTTGTGGACGTTCTTATATTTTGAAATGCTTGAACGTTCTAAAATAACGATTGGGCACTGATATTCGAAATTACATATGTATCAAACATCATATTTAACTTGACAAAACAGTACTCATGGGTAATAATCGCATCGATTTTCAATGGTTACTAACTTAAGAAGAATGAGAATCCTGTTTTAGCATACACTTTTCAAAAACCAGACAATCGGAGGTTCTGCATTTTATGATAAAGCTAATCCTTGTCCCTACGGATGGTTCTGAAAACAGTATAACGGCAGCCGATTATGCAATACACCTGGCACGCCTTTTTAACGCCAGTGTCAAAGGATTGTTCGTTAAAGATGTCAAGGTATTGACCGGTCCCCTGATCCATGACATTGGTACGAGCATTGGTGGAATGGTCCCCTACGGCACATTCAATCAAACCGTAAGAGAGATGATGGAATCGCAGGCTGATGCAGCCTTGAATCTGCTGGAGGGAAAATGCAGTCAGGCAGGAATACCGTTTTCCCGGGAGGTAAGAGAAGGGGTTGTGAGTCGTGAGATTATTAAATCTGCCGATGACTGCGACCTGATTTCTATGGGAAAGATGGGGGCTCACGCTGAATGGCGAGACGTGTTTTTAGGCACTAATGTTGAATTTGTGGTACGACAGACCCATAAACCGGTACTCATTACGCCATCAGAATTCAAACCTTTTACCAAAATGCTGATTGCTTATGACGGGAGCTCATTTGCTGACAAGGCATTGCGTAGCGGCGCTGAAATAGCACAACCCATGAAGTTACCTGTAACGGTGGTCTTCGTGGCAGGCAAAAAAGAAGAATCTTCCGAGATACTTTCAAAGGCAAAAACATTTCTCGAAAGTTACAACCTTACCGTCAATACTGTCGCAAAAGAAGGAACCGATCATGCAAAAGGCATCCTGGAACTTTGTAATGACGAAGATGAAAAATTTAATATCCTGGTTATGGGCGCTTATGGTCATTCCCGGCTCCAGGAAATGATTCTGGGTGGCACTACGGTAAGGGTTATGCGGTCTACACACTGTCCAATCCTGCTTTGTCGTTAATAATTATCAGCAGCGAAAGGTTCACCAGTGTGAATATCCAAAGCCGAAGCCGATGTGCCATGAGGGATAAGGGGAATAATAGCTTTTTTCAGCCGGCCAGAGGTATATTTCTTTCACGTGAAGCAGCGGATAGGTGTATTCTGTTTCGTCCAAAGGAAAAATTCTCTTTCCCTGAACCTCTCCCGCGATTGTAACAGCTCTTCCTTTTGTGAATACGGCTACATCCAGGTAGCGGTGGTCGAGAGCCAGAAACCTCCCTTCGGTTTCATCCACGTCCTTGGGTTTCCCGCGAAAACCTGCTGGACGCTGTAACACCCGTAATAAGGTACCTTCCCTGGTATTTCTGCCTTCGATAATGATTCCGCTCAGGATAATCAGCTGGCCTTTGTATTGTTCGGGGTCTTTTAGTACCTCAGTAAAACTGATATCAGGTCTCATCTGATCTCTGATTTGTTTTGATATAACCGGGGCGCAGCCGACCATGAATAACAAAAAAACAATTGACATTGATTGAGAAAAAGTGAAACGTTTGACGTTTTTCACCATATTTGCCTCCCATTCCGGAGATTGTATTGATACGGCATTATTACATCATCATATCACAATGATGGTTTGAATATGTATGAATAGCGCATTATTTGAAGTAATGTGTTCGAGATATACCGTGAATGACCGGGTTAATCACCTCAGCGGAGTAAAAACTCTTCCGGAATAATATTCCCCCTGCCCAGAATTACGTACGGATCGAGCGTCTTTTTGATGAAGGCCATCTCCCGTAGTCCCGATTGGCTAAACATGTCCAAAAGATATTCACGTTTGATCTTGCCCACGCCATGCTCAGCGGAAATGGTGCCTCTCCATTCAATAATTTGTCTGGCTATTTTGCGATAAATTTGCCACCCCCGGTCAGCTTCCTGATCGTTCTGCGGGAGGATGTTTACGTGGAGATGATTATCAGCAATATGGCCAAAGATACAATACCGAAGACCTGAGTTATCCAAACTCTGACGATACAGCTTAAACAGATCAAAAAA
Source organism: Candidatus Brocadia sp. (assembly GCA_021646415.1). Classification (NCBI taxonomy): domain Bacteria; kingdom Pseudomonadati; phylum Planctomycetota; class Candidatus Brocadiia; order Candidatus Brocadiales; family Candidatus Brocadiaceae; genus Candidatus Brocadia; species Candidatus Brocadia sp. The sequence continues at coordinate 31,331 of SOEU01000004.1, read as the reverse complement.
GCGTTTGTTTGGAACGGTAAAATCAGTGCCAATCTTCAGTTGATGATGCTGTCGCAGGATTCTATTGACAAGAACCGGAATCGCATGACGAAATACCCTGAATTCAGCATGTTCCTTTGGGTTTTTGCCAAACCAGCTCTGATCAAACAGCGATTGATGATCTCTGCATAACTGAAACCATTGTTCCATGAGTATCTTTCCGGACTCATATTGCATCTCCTGTTCAAAAAAGATGGCTGACCGTGCATTTCGGGGAATTTGAGAATAGGAGGAACGCAGAATTTCCAGAGACTGAGAATCGAAATACTCCAGAGCGCTGGCATCAATCTGATCTTTTCTTTGAGAAGCACGGTTTTTTAACGACTCTCCTCTTGCATGGTCGGTGAACTGCCAGGCATTCTCCTCCTGGTCAAAGAAAACAACGCCACTAAAGAGTTCCTGTGGCTTAGGAATTAACTCAACCTCAACCTCTGTGATCACACCCAAAGTCCCTTCTGAACCAATAAAAAGATCCAGGGCGCTCATTCCTGGAGCCACATAGTAGCCAGCGGAGTGCTTTCCCTCCGGCATTTGATACTGGGGCAGCTTTAATTCAAAAGAGTTTCTGTCCCCATTCAGGAAAAGGCGGCCTTCTTTATCAGCAACGAACTCCCCACGGCGCAGTTCCAGGATGTCTCCTGTTGCAAGAACAACTCTTATTCGTTTTATCCACCGTCGGGTAGCTCCGTATTTGAAAGTGCGTGCCCCCGATGCATTCGTTGCGACGCTGGCGCCGATAAAGGCGTTCTGTTCTGTCGGATCCGGAGGGTAAAGGAGTCCTCTTGCAGAAACCGCCTCCTGCAGCGCTCTTAAAGTAATGGCCGGCCCTGTCACGGCGTAACTGGAACCTCCGTTGATTTGATAAATTCTCCTTAATCCGCCGAGCTTTTCAGTTGAGAGAACGATTCCGCCAAACGGTATCCTCGCTCCGGCGAGACCTGTACCATTTCCCGCAATTGTTACAGGTGTGCGGGTGTAGCACGCCTCATCCAGCACCTGAATGACCTCTTTTTCATCTTCAGGAAAGACCACCTCGCTTGCATAGCCACCGGTAAGGTTAGAAGCGTCTTTAAGATATGGACGTATCGTATCGGGGTCAGCGCTACGGATCATAGTGATTTTTAACAGGCCCTTTTTCAAATGTATAGGACGCATTTGCCTCTTTACCTGCAATAACCGTTTTTCCCTATTAATCTTGTCAGTGACAGCAGATATTTTAAGGCGGTAATAACCTCTCTGTTTTTAAATATAGTACTCATTTTAACAACTAAAGTAAAATAGGAAAAAGAGTTGTTATAGAACTGAATCGTAGTATATTATAAAGTAAGTGTTTTTATGGGATATCTTTGCAACACAGATGCGTCGCCAAAAGGCCTAATCTGAATGTGAGGGATTTCAAACAAAAGCTCCTCCCCCTTAATCCCCCTCACTGAGGGGGACAGTCGCCTGTCCCCCGCTGGCGGGGGTGAAGGGGGGTGGCACACTGTCGTAAAAATTTGTATTTAAAAGTTGCCGTTGGCCTAATCAAATGTTAAGGCAGGTTTATTTTAACAGGACCAAATGTTGAAGAAAGGAGTAATGAAGCGATGCCTGCCCCAACGTTCTTGAAACGGATATCCGATACAATCTGGGAGTTACCCGTTTCTTATAAGGAGGGGATGCGTGTTCCGGCCAGAATCTACGGAACGGAAAAATTGATTCACGAGATGGACGAAACAGTCTATGAGCAGGTTACCAATGTGGCCACGTTGCCGGGTATCACCAAATATGCGCTCTGCATGCCAGACGGCCATTTCGGATACGGTTTTCCAATTGGGGGAGTGGCTGCCATGGATGCTGACGAAGGGGTGATTTCTCCGGGGGGTATTGGCTTTGACATCAATTGCGGTATGCGCCTGGTGACGACTAACCTTATGTATGATGATGTAAAGCCGCATCTTAAAACCCTGATCGACAAGCTTTATGACAGGGTCCCGGCAGGGGTGGGGAGTACGGGCTTTCTCAGGTTAACAAGGAACGAGTTCCGCCAGGTGGTTGAACAGGGTGCGCGGTGGTGTGTCAAAAATGGCTATGGATGGGAAGAAGACCTGGAGTTAACTGAAGAGTCTGGTTGTATCGATGGGGCCGATGCATCAAAAATCAGTGAAAAAGCCATCGACCGTGGTTATAACCAGATTGGTACCCTGGGCTCCGGCAATCATTACCTGGAGATCCAGGTAGTACGACGCGAAAATATTCACGATACAGAACTGGCCCGGACCTTTGGCATAACTATCCCTGACCAGGTAGTAGTTATGTTTCACTGCGGTAGCAGGGGATTTGGACATCAGGTGGCAACCGACTACCTGCAGGTTTTTCTGAGGGTCATGCAAAGCAAGTATGGGATCAAAATTCTGGATCGTGAGCTGGCCTCTGCCCCTTTCAATTCTCCTGAGGGGAGAGATTACTTTGCTGCCATGAAATGCGGGATCAATATGTCATTTGCCAACCGCCAGGTCATCTTACACCGGGTACGCGAAGTTTTTTCTGATGTATTTAATCGTTCTCCCCAGGACTTACAGATGCACATGGTATATGATGTGGCACACAATACCGCCAAGTTCGAGCGGCATGTTGTTGATGGACAAATCAAAAACCTGCTCGTGCATCGAAAGGGTGCCACCCGCGCCTTTGGGCCACAAATGGAGGGTATACCGGAACGATATAAGGAAGCAGGGCAGCCTGTTATCATAGGAGGCAGCATGGAGACGGGTTCCTATTTACTGGTGGGAACCCCCGGAGGCGATCAAACCTTCTTCAGCACGGCACACGGCAGCGGCCGAACCATGAGCCGGACCAAAGCACGGAAGATGTGGTGGGGAGAAAAATTACAGCAGGATATGGAAAAGCGCGGGATCTATGTCCGTACTGCCTCATGGTCAGGGCTTGCTGAGGAGGCGGGCGGTGCCTACAAGGACATTGACGATGTCATCGAGGCCACTGAGCGGGCGGGGATCAGCAGGCGAGTAGTACGCTTTACGCCCATTGGTAACGTGAAGGGATAGGACGTGAATGTCAGAACGCCCATTACCCTGATTACCGGTCCTCTTGGGAGCGGGAAAACCACGCTGCTTCGCCACATCCTGGATACGGTGTCAAAGAAGATAGCGATCCTCATGAACGAATTTGGTGAAATTGCCATCGATAGCAAAATCATCGAAGGGAAAAATATCCGCATTGCCGAACTGGGTGGTGGATGCGTTTGTTGTTCCCTGCAGGGAGAGTTCGAGGCAGCGGTAAATGAAGTGATCGACAAGATAGACCCGGAAGCCATCGTAGTTGAAACCACCGGGGTGGCAGAACCCGATGCCCTGGTCTTCAATATTCATGAAAACATCCCACGTGTGCGGCTGGACGGGGTAGTGACGATTGCAGATGCCGATGCCATGATAAAGTATCCACAACTTGGGTATACGACCCGGACACAAATCCAGGCGGCGGATACCATTCTCCTCAATAAGATCGACCTTGTTACGCCTGAAAATCTGGATATGTTGCAAGAAAAGCTGCATCAGCTTAATAATATGGCACCTATCCTGTATACCCAGCGCACCCAGGTCGACCCTGATTTACTTTTTGGAATTGCCCGGGAGCGGGAAATACTACAGCCCAAACATATTCACCAGCCCGAATTTGAGTCATTCAGTCATCAAACCAGCGCAACCTTAGATCAAAGCTGTTTTGAGCAATTTGCTGATCATTTAAATGAATATGTCTATCGCGCCAAGGGTTTTGTGCGTTTTTCTCAAGGGACGTATCTTTTTAACTTTGTTGCCGGACGTTGGGAATTGGAGCCTTTCCAGGCAGAAAAGACTAAATTGGTTTTCATCGGAAAAGAGCTCAAATCGCAGGAATCAAAGATCATCGGGGAGTTGAAAAGGTGTGAGATATAGATTCATTCAGTATGTTTGAGACAGAATGAAAGGTATCAGTTAAGTATTTTGAAAAAGGTAAGTATTTTGCCTTACGAAATACCGAGATGTTAACTTTTATGCCCGAAGGGCAGACAGTGTATAGCAGGGGGTGAAGCCCCCTGAAAAATGAATAATAAATTGATTAGCCCTGAAAGGGCGAAAGGAATTCTTAACAAACATGGCATCGAATACGATGAAAATTATCTTTGGAAATAAAGAGATGTCCTTTCGCCCCTTTGGGGCTTGTTGTTTTGTATTCAAGGTCAGGGGGCTTCACCCCCTGCTATATTCTAACGGCCTTTTCAGGCCTCAATCTCGAAGCCAGGCTAAGTTTCATTTACTGAGATTTTTCAAAAAACTAAAATATTAAAATGGAAGTAGTATTTACTTTATGAGAGATAAATACAATGCACAACCCGCAACTCGTAACTCGTAACTCGTAACTCGCAACCCGCAACTTGTAACATTTTTTCAAATGTTTTTTTGGTTGCGGCTATCCCGGAGTAAATTATGCCATACAAATTCTTAGAAGACATCGCCATTGCTGATATCGCTTTTAAAGCCTGGGGTAAGGATTTAGAGGAGACGTTTACGGCAGCAGCAGACGCCACGATGAATGTGATGGTTGAGGAACCCGACTTGATCCAACCTCGTGAAAAGCGTGAAATCAAACTCGAAAACAGCGAACTGGATATGCTCCTTTTCAATTTCCTGCAGGAGTTTATCTATTACAAAGATTCCGAACAGTTGATGTTACGGGTTAGGCAAATTCAAATCAGCGGGAAAGACCACAATTATGTTCTGGAGGCAATCCTCATGGGTGAAAAACTAGATCCGGACCGGCATCATCCTCGGGTAGACGTCAAGGCCGTCACCCTCCATCGTTTTCGCCTGGAAAAGACCGACTACGGGTGGGAAACGCAGGTAATCCTGGATATATAATTTAGACGCTTCCAAAGATAATTTTGACGTTTCCAGCAACAATTATGAATATTAACCCTGGCAGGGTTTTATACCCTGACAGGGTTGACTCACAAATTTTGTGCTTCGGATTTTGTCTTTTCCGACTTGTTCGGGTTAGGGTTCCTGTAAGTGAGACAGGAATATCTCTTCTCTCGAATATTCATCGTTGTTTTAGTGCCGAGAGGTTGTCATGGGCAGAAAATTTTCTAAATTAACGCAACTTCATGTCGTAGCCATCACCTTGCTTATCCTGCTTATCTCTTTTGGTGTGTATTACATCTTTTATGTTTCTTCCCAAAAGACGTATTTTACGAACCGAAATTTCCGTTTGCTTGCCGTTATCGGTAATCAAATGAAATTAAGGATCGAGAATCTTGGCACCAATCTGAAAAACATTGCGAGCGCCGCTAAAAGTGTTCCTAAAGATGCAAATTTAACATCGAAGGATTCCATCGCTGAGTTCATACATGCCAGGGTCAAAGGATCCTTAAGTCTTGTTCCAAATCTTAAATTAATAGACTACTCTCCAAAAGCCAATCCATCCGTAACCGAAGGAAATATCTCCAACCCTGAGATACTTTTCAACACAAGACAGGAAGGGGAAACTTATTGGTTGTACATCGACTATAGAGGATGGCTTTACTTTGACTACACAGGTAGCAAGGATGAGGGTTTCTATACAATAGAAATTCATGCGAGGAGTGATCTGAATGAACTTTTCGAACCATTTGTCAGCAGGGGGGTGTTCGACGAGATACTGCTGGCAGAAGAAGACGGAGGGGTGATTTTTCAACGGGCAGCATCAAAATTGAGCGTTGCGAAGCTGGGAAAGCTCCTGGATAAGGATGGCACGCAGAGCGAATTCACATCGATCAATCCACCCGCGAGCTTGTATGGAGTGCGTCTTGCCGGCACGAGTTATAACCTCTTCTTACAGCCCGTTCAAATCTCTTTACCTGCGAGTGGAACAACAGGCGATCAGGGAACCGTGAAGAAATGGGTTATTTGCGGATTGGTGCGGTCTGACCGTTTTCATTCGGAAATTCATGCCATTCCTTATGCCATCCTGATTATATTCATATTTTTAGTCCTGATCATATTCTTAAGTTTGCCTTTTCTCAAATTATGGTTCATGGGGCCTAAAGACAGGCTTCGTGCTTCCGATGTGTATTTTCTTGTTTTCTCTGCCTTCATGGGCAGTGCGTTATTGACTCTTGTTTTTCTTGACACGTATGCTTATGTTAATTTAAGAATGAAAACAGATGATCAATTGAAAAAATTTTCTGACAATATTTGCAAAAATCTTACTACGGAAGTGATCTGTGTTCTCAGAGAACTAAGGAACCTAAACGATACATTGGCTCATGATATTGAAGAGCTCGAGAATTTAAAAGAAAAAGAAAATGTGAGAAAAGCTACCGACATTCTGGCTCAGATGATTCATCATGATGACCCATACCCATACCTCAACATGGCATTTTGGACCGATAGTGAAGGGCAACAACGTATTAAATGGAGTGTGAGAAAACACACAACGCCTTTTATTAATGTTTCGCCCAGGGACTATTTTAAGAAAGCGAAAGAAGACCATCTTTGGGAAATAAAAGATAGAGAGAAAAATAAAAAGTACCGGTTCTGGCTGGAGCCGATCTATTCCTGGAATACCGGGGAGAACACGGCGATCATTTCGATGCGCGTGGCTGAAAATAATCCTGCATGGATAGCAAGTATTGATACGCGGATATTGTCGCTCATCCAAACCGTTTTACCCCCTGGCTTCGGATATTGTGTTATCGAGAATGATGGGAAAGTGCTATTCCACTCTGACGAGACAAGGAACTTGCGGGAGAATTTCTTTGTGGAGTGCGACAATGATCGGTTGCTTCTTTCCGCCGTGTTTGGCCGGAAGAAGGAATTTGTCAACGCCAAGTATTTGGGCAGGGGGCACCGGCTCTATGTGCGTCCGGTTGACGATTTTCCCTGGTCCCTTGTTGTTTACCGGGACAAGCAAATTCCGGGAACTGTCAACCTCAATATCCTCAGTATTTCTGTGATTCTCTTCGTATTTTATTCACTCGGTCTGGTAATCATCTTTGGGTTGATTTATTCACTGAATTCGGGCGATCAGGCCAGGCGGGTTTGGCCCAATAAGGAACAGACGGTCAGTTACAATCTGTTGTTTATTATCAATTTTCTGTTCTGTGTTTTGTTGTTCAGGGAGGTATTGACTTCGCATGGATGGCGACTCTTTTTCTCATCCCTCGCCTTTCCTTTCCTTGGGATGGTTCTGGTCGCTTTCATTTTGAAAAAAGGGCCGATCCTGGGAAAGGGAGCTGAAACCCCTGTAGTTTTCAAACAATGGAATTTACTCCCTTATCGTGCAGGATATGTATTCATGATGTTTTCTCTTTTAACACTGATTGGCATTCTTCCCTCATGTGCCTTTTTTAAAATCATCCACGATGAGGAGATGAAACTTTTTGTCAAGCACGGACAGTTCAATCTTGCTGTTGGTTTGAAGGAACGCTTTGGACGAGTAAAAGACCGTTATGATAACATTACCGTGAGTGGACAAAAGGACGATTGGTTAGAGAATCGGTTGAATCTCAAATGGGATATCTATGATTCATTTTTCTTCGAGACATCTGTTTGGGAAACCGAATGCCCTTTCAGGAGAAACGAAAGCTCTCATGGCTACTTCCGCTGGTTTCTTGCCAAAACCAGGCCTCTTTACAATCAAACCTCTATAGAGCTCGGCGGGCTGACCCCTGATGCCTCAACTGACGGGTTATGGCAATGGGAAAAAAGTTCACCTGCAGGTTTGTTTCTCCATAGAACAGGATATAATCGGGGAGATAAGAAAGATAGCGTCCTCCATATCAGCTCCATGATCCCTATTCTGGAAATACCAAAGAACCCTTTATGGTGGATAGGGCCAATGATCCTTTTGACCATCCTTTTCTTCGTAGTCCGCTCTATGGTGCAGAGACTTTTTCTCCTGAACCTGGATGAGCCTTTGCCTTCATACAACGGGGATTTGAGTTTCAAAAGCATTTCACAGAATCTCCTCGTATTGAGATCTCCGTTTGCCGGAGGGAGTGAACTTTTGAAAAGAAAAGAGGTTACTCTGATCGATTTGCGGGAAGTAGCAAAAGAAGCGGGATGGTCTGAGACATTCACGTATGAAGAAGTTCCGACCGGGAAAGATACGGTTATTGTCATTGATCACCTTGAGTACAGGATGAATGATCATCGGTGTAATCTTGAAAAACTTCAGTTGCTGGAAGGACTCCTTATGTACGGCAGAACCGTGGTTGTTTCTTCAATGGTTGATCCGGCGAATTTCCGTTTCAAGGCTGGAGCCAGGGAAGATCACACAGGAAAGACCGGGGTTGAAGATAATCAGATGGAGCGTTGGACAACAGTTTTAAAGTCCTTTGTAAAAATCACTATCGAGGATACAGGAACTCCGGAAGATTTTCTGAAGGATGTGTACCGGGAGCAGATGAAGATTTTGTCCGATACAAGAGATAAGAGGATGAAAGAATGTCTTACCAGTTTGTTCAACATCGTGAACAGGGAATGTAAATCCAGGACATACCTTCAGAATATTGGTAAAGAGATTGTAAAACAGCTCAGACACAAACAACTCACTTCTCACCAGATTATTCAACAGATATCTGACCGGGCTTATGCGTATTATTATGGAATCTGGGCTATTTGTACGTCAGACGAAAAACTTACCCTGTTTCATCTTGCGCAAGACAGGCTTTTAAGTTTTACCAATCCCGAAATTCAGAGATTGATGAGGAGAGGTCTCATTGTCAGAGAACCGAATCTCCGCCTTATGAACGAGAGCTTTCGGCGATTTGTTCTTACGGAAAGCCATCCCGATCAGGTTGTAGCCTGGCGGAAAGGGGCAAGGAGCAGCTGGGACACCCTGAAAGGTCCTTTATTGATGGGCTTGATGGGCGTGGCTTTGTTTATATTTATAACGCAGCAGGATGTTTTTAACTCAACCGTAACTCTTTTATCAACATTTACCGGCATGTTGCCAGTCCTTTTTAAATTAATCGGACTGTTTCAGCGTAGCAAGACCGGAAGCAGTGCAGAAGTCTGAATACAAATGCCTGTTCCATCTTTTGAGTTGAACAGAAAGCATTGGTGTGTTAAAATATCTCGTGGTCAAACAGATTTAAGTATACGAAGGTATACACAGAAAAACGTTATTACAGAGAGCAAAGCAGCGAAGCAATTATTTGCTGCAAAAAAGACACAAGCTTGCATTTTTTTACGTATACACTTTACTAAAACGCTATCCCGATACAATCCTAAGGGGCCTTGCAAGGTGACCACATTTCTATCAATTAAGGCCAGATTACTCATATTTGTGCTCTGTGTTGCGCTCATACCTATTGCCATAATTACAACCATATACTATTACCATTCCAGAAAAGCATTGAAGTTTGAGATCATTGAAAAGTTGGAGGGAGTTGCAGAATCGAGAGAGCGACACATCTTATCTACCATGGAGCGGAAAAAGGTTCGAACCATTGATTTCAGCTCTGACGGGTTCATAAGAAATAGTTTTGAGAAAATTGTCCGTGGAAGGCCTTCCCGGCAAAAGGCAGTAGTTCGCTTAAATACATACCTCAAAAAAAACAAGCAGCCACTTTATTCTCAGCATCTCCTGGCTATAATCCTTGTGGACAAGTCCGGTAAGGTTGTTTCGTCCACCGATGAGAAGTTCGTGGGTATGGATTTTTCCAGCCAGGATGTATTCGTTCAATGCATGCAGAAGGACTATGGTGAAACATGCGTTGGCCAGCCGCATTATTTCCCTGATCTCGATGAAAACTGTATATTTATCTCGTCACCGATTATCTCCAAGCATGGTTCAGTGGCATTGGGTGTTCTTATGAATGTCTATAACCTGATAACCCTGGATGAGATTACAACAAATTATATAGGAATGGGTGAGACCGGAGAGGTCTATCTGGTCAATAGGGACAGGATGATGTTAACTGAATCACGATTTCTGGAGGATGCACCACTTAAGATGGTAGTAGATACGGAACCGGTCCGCAGAATTATAGAGAGTGGTGAAGAGATGGTTGGTACTTACAAAGATTACAGAGGTCAGTCTGTTGTTGGCGTTTCGACGGATTTGCCCGAATACAACTGGATTCTTTTAGCCGAGGCAAATGAGCCAGAGGCATTTGCGCCATTAAAGATGTTGGGTATTATCGCCCTGACTTTAGGGGCTGTTAGTGCTGCTACGGTTACAAGCTTCGGAATCGTCTTTGCTGTTTCAACGTCACGCCCCATTAAAGATTTGACGAAGGCAACAGAGCGGTTCGCCGGTGGAGACTTACAACACAGAGTAAAGATAACACGCAAGGACGAAATCGGTGTCCTGGCAAACAGTTTTAATAGTATGGCTGAGGAACTTGCGCGGATAATTAACGAACACAAGCGGACGGAGAAGGAGTTAAAGCATTATTCAGCTGAGCTGAAGAGGAGTAATGAGGAACTACAGCACTTTGCCTATATTGCTTCTCATGACCTGCAGGAGCCCCTCCGTATGATATCCAGCTATCTTCAATTGATAAAAAGAAGATATAAAGGCAATCTCGATAAAGATGCAGATGAATTCATTCAATATGCCGTGGATGGAGCCAATCGCCTGCAAAAAATGATCAACGGCTTGCTCGAATACTCACGCGTGGATACCCACGGTAAATCATTCGAATTGGCAGATTGCGAGGTTGTCCTTCAGCAGGCCCTGACCAACCTGAAAGTAGTGATTGAAGAGAGTGCCGCTACAATTACCCATGATCCTCTTCCGGCTGTTATGGCTGATAGTTCACAGCTTTTGCTTGTGTTTCAGAACCTCATAACCAATGCCGTCAAATTTCGTGGTAATGAACCACCCTGCATCCATATATCAGCCAAACACAAGGAAAACGAATGGATATTCTCCGTGCATGATAACGGCATCGGTATCGAGCCTGAATATCATGGGCGACTCTTTGTCATCTTCAGGCGCCTGCATAGCAGAGAATATCCTGGCGTTGGTTTGGGTCTGTCGATATGCAAGAAAGTTGTAAAACGGCATGGCGGAAGAATCTGGGTGGAATCGGAGCCAGGAAAGGGATCAACATTCTATTTTACAATTCCAATAAGAGAAGGGAGAACATACATATGAACAATGAAGAGATGGCTAAGCCTATTGAAATTCTGTTGGTAGAGGACAGCCCCGGTGATGTCCGGTTGACGCAGGAGGCTTTAAAGGAAGCCAAGATGCGAAATAATTTACATATTGTTGGTGACGGCGTCGAGGCCATGTCCTTTCTGCGAAAAAAGGACAAGTATGCCAATGCGCCTCGTCCGGATCTTATTTTGCTCGATCTGAACCTGCCGAAGAAAGATGGACGCGAAGTACTTGCAGAAATAAAATCAGAGGAGGATCTGAAGAGCATCCCGGTGGTGGTTCTGACCATCTCAAAATCAGAAGAAGATATCCTCAGGTCTTATAACCTCCATGCAAATTGTTACGTTACCAAGCCGATTGATTTCGACCAGTTTACCACAGTGGTAAAGGCAATTGAGAATTTCTGGTTTACTATTGTGAAATTGCCACGGTATGAGTGAAACGGATAAAAAGCGAATCAATATCCTGCTGATTGAGGATAACCCAGGCGATGTGCGGTTGATACAGGAGATGCTGAAAGATGCCGGCGCCACTCAATTTGAGCTGGAGCATGCCAACCGTCTTTCGCTAGGGTTGGAGCGCCTTACAAAGAGAGAGTTTGATGTGATATTACTCGATCTTGGGCTTCCGGAAAGTTATGGGCTTCCCACGCTTGTCAATATCCTTCCCCGGGCACAGAAATTACCCATAGTGGTGCTTACCGGGAGTATTGCCGACGAAATGATCGGTATTGAAGCCGTCCAGAAAGGGGCGCAGGATTACCTGATGAAGGAGCAATTGGATAGCAAAGTGCTGGTGCGCTCCATACGCTATGCCATCGAGCGCAAGCGGGCGGAGGAGGTACTGCGGGAAAGTGAGACAAGATTCAGGACGCTCATTCAAGCCGCTCCGAGTGTTATTATTTGCCTGTCGCCAGAGGGCAGGATTCTTGAGTTCAATCCTGAAGCAGAACACATCTATGGCTGGAAACGGGAAGAGGTGCTTGGACAGAATTATTTTGAATTGCTTATTACCATTGAGATACGAGAAAGGGTTGTTGAGGATGTAAAGAAGGTTTTGAATGGTGAGCCAACACGGGGTTTTGAAAATCCTGTCAGGGGTTCTGACGGAAGCGAGCGTTTTTTCATATGGAATGCTGACCGTCTCATGGATGACAGGGGAAACATTACCGGGATAATTGCGGTTGGACAGGACATAACAGAGCGAAAACGTATTGAAAAAGAACAGAGGAAACAACGCGAACATCTTGAATATCTTAACGGTAAACTTACCGCTCTGAACAAAGAGCTGGAGTCATTCAGCTACTCTGTATCTCATGACCTGAGTGCGCCTTTGAATCGTATCATAGGTTTTTGCGATATCTTATTAAGTGATTATGCTGATAAACTTGACCAGCAAGGTAAAAATCATCTTCACCGTGTGATTACCGCCAGCCAGCACATGGTAAAACTTATTAGAAATATGCTGCATCTTGCCCGCGCAACCCGCAGTGAGATGCATAATGAGACAGTTAATTTAAGTGTACTGGTGAAGCTGCTAGCCAACGAACTCAAGGAAAGACAGCCGGAACGCCAGGTGGAGTTTGTTATCGCTGAAGGGCTGACCGCCAGGGGTGATCCTGGATTGTTACAGATAATGCTTGAGAACCTGCTGGGTAATGCGTGGAAGTTTACTAAAATGCATCAAAATGCAAAAATAGAATTTGGGGTGGCACAGCATGATGGAAAATCAGTTTATTTTTTAAGAGACAATGGTGTCGGTTTTAAAATGGACCTTGCCGATAAATTATTCAATGCTTTCCAGCGCCTGCATTCATCAACTGATTTTGAAGGTACCGGTATCGGGTTGGCTACCGCACGGCGCATCATCCAGCGTCATGGCGGACAAATATGGGCTGCGGGTGAAGAGGGCAAGGGTGCGACGTTTTATTTTACATTAGCGTAATGATAGGCAGAATGGCAGATAATATGAGGAAAACAGGGATAGATATCATAGGGGATGTACCATGGGGCACTCATTTTTGTCAATTTTATCAAACCAAAGAAGATTTAACTGATATTTTAGTACCCTACTTCAAGACAGGATTGGAAAGCAACGAATTCTGCATGTGGATAACTTCTGCGCCCCTTACGGTAGAAGAGGCCAGAGATGCGATGAAAAAGGAGGTATGTGATTTTGAACTCTATGCGAATAAAGGGCAGATAGAGATTATTCCGCATACCGAATGGTATCTCAAAGATGGAGTTTTCAATCTCCGGAGGGTCCTCAATGGATGGGTTGATAAGCTTAACCTGGCCATGGCAAGAGGTTACGAGGGTATGAGAATAACAGGGAATACGGCCTGGCTTGAAAAGAATGATTGGCGGAACTTTGCCCATTATGAAGAAGAAATAGACAATGTTATTGGCAAACACCCAATGATGGCCATTTGCAGTTATTCGCTCGATACATGTGGAGCATATGAGATCATCGATGTGGTTCGCAATCATCAGTTCGCCCTTATTAAGCGCGAAGGCAGGCTGGAGCTTTTTGAAAGTTCTGAGCGCAGGCATGCAATGGAAGCGCTGAGAATGTCTGAGGAAAAGTACCGCATTTTATACGAGACTATCAGAGACGGGATTGTGGCTACCGATATGGATGGGCATATACTTGAGTGCAACCAGGCGTATGTGGATATGCTTGGGTATTCGAAAGACGAGATAATGAAATTAACCTACCACCAGCTTACACCGGAAAAGTGGCACCGGACGGAATCCAGGATAGTAAAAGAACTGATCATTGGAAGAGGTTATTCCGATGAATATGAAAAGGAATATAGAAGAAAAGACGGAACTGTATTCCCGATATCCATCAGGGTTTGGCTGATCAGAGATGGAGAAGATAAACCGAAGGGGATGTGGGGTATAATCAGAGACATTACCGCGCGAAAGCGGATGGAAGAAGAACTCCAGATCCATAAGACTGAACTGGAAATGCAAAACGAAGAGCTTCGCAGTGCCCAAATTAAACTTGAAAATTTACTCAGTAAGTATTCCGATCTTTATGACTTTGCCCCCGTTTCTTACTTTACTTTTGATAAAAATGGACTGATCATAGAAGTAAATCTTACCGGTTCTCATAAATTAAGTAAAGAAAGAATCTCTTTAATAAAAAAACCATTTTCTCTTTATGTTGTTCCGGCTGATAAGGATCTGTTTTATTCACACCTCAGACAGGTTTTTAGAACCGGGGCCCGTCAAACTTGTGAGATTAAACTTATGAATAAGAATGGGGTTCAATTCTATGCACAACTGGAAAGCATACCGGTGCGGAACAACGATGCTGATTTTAATCAATGCCGGACTGCAATAAGTGACATTACTGATCATAAGCGGCTGGAGGATGAACTTCGTAAGTTATCCAATGCCATTGAACAAAGCCCGTGCTCAATTGTCATTACCGATACAAATGGCAACATCGAATATGTAAACCCCAAATTCTGCAAGACAACAGGTTACACCCCCGAAGAGGCAATCGGGCAGAACACGCGTATCTTAAAATCCGGTGAGAAACCACCCGAAGAATATAAATGTTTATGGGACACCATTACTACAGGAAATGAATGGAGAGGAGAATTACATAATAAAAAAAAGTGCGGTGAACGCTATTGGGAATATGCATCTATTTCACCAATCAAAAACTCGGAAGGGGTTATTACCCATTTCCTTGCGGTTAAGGAAGATATCACCAAGCGCAAGCATGCAGAGGACGAATTGCGGAAACAACGCGATTCGCTTGAATATATTACTCGTCAACTCACGGCCACGAACAAAGAATTAGAGGCATTTTGCTACTCGGTATCTCATGACCTGAGAGCCCCGTTGCGCAGCATCGATGGTTTCAGTAAGGTGCTGATGGAAGATTATGCTGATAAGCTTGATGTGCAGGCCAGGAAGCACCTTCAGCGTGTGTGCGCTGCAAGCCAGCATATGGGGCAACTTATTGACGACCTGCTCAATCTCTCCCGTATAGCACGGCGCGAGATATGCTTTGTAACGGTTAATTTAAGTGAGTTGGTAAGATCGATTGCAAATGAACTGCAGGAGATGCAGCCGGAGCGAAAAGTGGAGTTCATCATAGCTAATGGATTAATCACCAAAGGTGATTCCAATTTGTTACGGATAGCATTTAAAAACTTGTTGAGTAATGCCTGGAAATTCACCAGAAATCGTCAACAAGCCCGGATAGAATTCGGTATTACACAGAGTAATGAAAAATCAGTGTATTTTGTCCGTGACAATGGTGTTGGCTTCGACATGGCATATGTCAATAAACTATTTGGTGCATTCCAGCGTCTGCATATGGCGACTGAATTTGAAGGTACCGGCATTGGGCTGGCTATCGTCCAGCGCGTTATTCAACGCCATGGTGGCCATATCTGGGCCGAAGGCGAAGTGGACAAAGGAGCAGTTTTTTATTTTATAATTTAAGATTTCAGATTTGTGACTGATTCCTGGCAATCTCAAATCCGAAGCAGGGAATCAAAAGTATTAAAAGATGTAATTCAATGATAAATCAACAATCTTCAATCTCAAATCCACAAGTAAAAGTTGTCTTGCTGGTGGAGGATAATCAGGACGATGTGGAATTGTCCTTACGTGTGCTAAAAAGGAATTATATCAACAATGAGGTAATAGTGACCCGTGATGGCGAAGAGGCGCTGGATTATCTATTTGGTAAAGGTGTTTACGCAGGACGAGATATGAGTGTGATGCCTGCGATTATTCTTTTGGATTTGAAATTGCCGAAAGTTGAAGGTCTGGAAGTACTGCGCAGCATACGTGCAGATGAGCGGACAAAGCTGCTCCCGGTGATTATTCTTACCTCATCAAAAGAGGATAAAGACCTGGTTCAGGGTTATAAATTGGGTGCCATTAGCTATATTCGTAAACCAATCGATTTTTTCAAGTTGAACAAGGCAGTGCGGCAACTAGCCAGAAATTTTTATTGTGATAGTAAGCAATACCCCTTTTTTAAAACATAAAAATTCTGGAATTACTTTTCAAGAATCAATTCCCGGTTGAGGTCTGATCCACTTTTGTAAGCATGCCTCACTTCCTTTATTTCACTCATGGTACTGCCAGATCAATTATTTGAGGATAGGCTCCCAATTCGTTAGAACAAGGTGTATCAGGGGTGGTTTATGCCGGATGATATTCTGACCTGTCCTGGATACATCAACCTCAGTTTAAGTGCACTGTTGATTTCATCAAGGATAAGGACGCCGTACTGGCCGGATTCCATCTTCTGAAAAAAATTGAATTGACATATGAGCGATAAGGTGTATTTTTTATCTAAGTGGAGGGCATAATGAAAAATGTAATTTTTGAAAACCGGCGTGACGCCGGGCGTCAATTAGCTGAAGTCCTCATGAAACGCGGCTATAGCAATCAGCCGCTGGCGGTTCTGGGCATCCCGCGCGGGGGCGTTGTGGTCGCGGATGAAGTCGCCGAAGCCCTCTCCTCATCCCTGGATGTCGTTATCGTCCGTAAACTCAGGGCCCCCTATCAACCTGAATTGGGTATTGGTGCAGTGGTGGACGGCGATAACATTAGCATCATTAACGAAGAGCTGGTTCGTGCTTTGGGTGTTTCGTCAGATTATCTGAATAGTGAGATTGCCTGCCAGCAGGAGGAGATTGAACGGCGGTTGCGCGTTTACCGTGGTGACAGGCCAGCGCCAGAGGTCACTGGAAAGACTGTCATTGTGATCGATGATGGCATTGCAACGGGATATACCTTCCGCGCCGCGCTGGAAGGTCTGCGCCGGCGTAATCCTGCGCGGCTCGTTGCTGCGGCGCCGGTCGCTGCTCAAAGCAGTGTCGATATGTTAAGCGTTTTTGCTGATGAAATGATATTTCTCAGCACACCAGTATCCTTCTTTTCTGTTGGTGCATGGTACCGCGATTTTGACCAGGTGAGCGATGAGGAGGCCGTTGCGATCCTTCGCCGCAATTGGGCCCGATCCAAACCTCAGAAACCTGTGAACGACTGAAAGAGTTATGTGTTGACCTCGCAATAGAGTATTTGTAAAAATATCTTTTATTTGTAAGTTTTTGCTATTCAGTACCAGGTAACTCTTTTTGGTTGCGGCTATGCCGCGTTAGGAATGTGCCATGACTCGACCAAAATCAATCGGAAAAAATGAAAAAGAAGTTGTAATCCCTGCAAACTCTGTACATCTTCAGGGCATCCTTGGCTTACCCTTTCAGGCAAAAGGGATAGTTGTTTTTGCTCATGGCAGTGGTAGCGGCCGTTTCAGCCCGCGCAACAATTTTGTGGCCCGAATCCTCCAGGATGCGGGTATTGCCACATTGCTGACAGACCTCCTGGAGGAACCGGAAGCTTTGGACCGCAAGAATGTCTTTGATATAGACCTCCTGGCCGATCGCCTTTTAGCTAATGCCCACTGGTTACGCCAGCAGCCGGAAACACAAGGGTTGAAGATTGGTTACTTCGGGGCAAGTACGGGTGCCGCTGCCGCACTTCAGGCAGCAGCACGGGAGCCCGAAGAAATTGCCGCCGTGGTTTCCCGCGGGGGACGTCCCGATCTTGCTATGGAATATTTGCACCTCGTTCAGGCTCCTGCCCTGCTTATCGTAGGGGGTGATGACGAACCGGTTATCCCCTTGAATGAAACAGCATATGCACGATTGACGTGTCCCAAAGAGCTGGTCATCGTTCCGGGCGCCACACACCTCTTCGAAGAACCCGGGACATTGGAAAAGGTGGCACAACTGGCTTGTGATTGGTTTACGAAATACTTCACTTCACAGGCATAAGCCCAAATCAATCCTCTCGCCTCCTGGTGTCTGAGCAGAGTTGAAGAATATAGGAAAGCCCGGGCTTGTTTTCTGCTATTTTACGAACGCCTTCATGATTATCAAATTAATTGATACTATTTATTCAAGTGACCATGTTTTTTTTAATCCTTCGGTACCAAAAACTTCACCTGTTTCAAGAATATGTTGTACTGCTTTCTGGTAATATGGTTTCCCTTTCATACCTGCAAGCGCACCGGGAAATGTCACTAAAGTAATATCTGCGGATGTTTCTGAAAGTTGGTCCAATACAACCGCACACCTCTGGTCATGGGACAAACGAATATTATCAATCATGGGAAAGTCAAAGAAGCCTATCCAGAATTCCGCTACCTTTATGACAGGTGCATGATTTGATTCTTTTGGTGTTTTGATTTCTAATCTAACCTTTATTTCTTTCATTGCAGTATTAGTTTCTAATACTGCAATTTTAAAATTTCTTTCTATTCCTTCCAGTATGAGGGTCTCGTCTTTGAGCAGAAGACATGACCGGTTTTGGTGAAGTAAATCCAAATCAATAGTTCTTGAAAACCATTTCCCATCTCCTTCCAAAACCCATATCTGTCTCGTAACAACCCATTGTGCAATGTACTTCAAATCTTCTAAATATTCCTCACGGGACAAATCATAGGAATTTAAAATTTTATTCCTGAGGAATAAAAAAAAGGGTTTAATATTCAATAATTCGTTAAAATTATAGGCAAGGAGTTTAAGATTTAATAAGAGTTCTTCTGTTGGCATTTTATCAGCCTCAGAATACGATCTCATAATTGAATCAAACATCTCTTTATAAAGTTCATTATCTGCCACTTCCCGTTTGCTCATTAACTCCGAGTATATTCTCAATGCTTCCACAGTCAGGTAACCCTTTTCAGTGCGCGCTTTAGAAGCAGCCCTTTCTCTCAAATAGCTGGAACCAAGGAACCCTGAAATCCCAATAGCTATAGCAACAATTATACTTCCCAATGGAGCAATATAACATGCAAGTATGTCCTTCCAGCTTAAACAAATTTTCTTTCCTGTTTCTTCAGGTTCTTTATTCTCCATACCTATTCCCTCTTTTGGAATGATGTCATGCCGGGCAGAGATGGTGAATGAAACACATTCAAATGAATAAAATTCAACATACAAAATGTTTTGAGCATTCGAACATTCGAATTTAGAATTTGTTTCGAATTTCTGAATTCAATAAGGTTAGTACGTATGTTCTAACTTCAAAGGACTTGTCATAATATAATCATTACTGGTCTGTTTGCCATGACATTCAATGCAGCTGGCAATTTTACCAACCAACTTTATAGTTTCGCCTTCCTTTTGTACCGTCATTACATTGCCACCTGGTTCAAACTTAATCCAGAACCAATCTTTGGAATCGGGATTAAAGTCTTTTATCTTCTGCATTACAGTTATTGATTCAATGTTTTTATCCTGCCTATAATTCTCTTTAATAATTATTGCTCCTGAGGGCATTTCTCCTTTTTTATATTTAATTATTTCATGGGCAATGTCATTTACAAAGGTGGTGAGAAAATATCCATGCGGTTCTTTTCCTTCATAAAAAACCGGCTTGCCTGGCCACATCTGCCAGGTTTTCCTGTAATTTTCGGTTTGCAGTTTATTCCAGAGAATATTTGCCATTTTTTCTGCTGATATTTCTTCTGTTTTTTTAACTTCGGGTGTTACTCCTTCGACTTTCTCTGTTTTCTTCAAAGGGCTTGTGAAAATAAAGTCATTGTCGGCCTTCTCCCTATGGCATTCAATACACCGTGCGACTTTTCCCGCCTGGAGTATGATCTCTCCATATTTTTTTTCTGTCATAATATTCCCGTCCGGGTCAAATTGAACCCAAAACCAATCATGAGTTTGAGGGTCAAAACCTGTTATTTTTTGCATCACGATTGTAGAGGCGAGATTTTTGCCTAAGGTATAGTTTTCTGCAATAATAATTGCACCAGGAGGCATTATTTCTTTTTTATTGAGAATCGTATCATGAGCTCTGCCATTTACGTATGTTGTGAGCAAAGCTCCATGCGGTTGCTTTGCTTCATAAAAAGCCTGTTTGTCCGGCCACATCTGCCAGTTTGCCTGATAATCTTCTTCCTTCATTTTGTCCCAGAGTTCCTTGGCAATTCTTATGGCATTTACTTCTTCTTCTTCCCGTTTTTTTGCCTCAAGTGTTTCCTGCTCTATATCTCTCAGTATACGTGTAAAGATATAGTCATTATGGGCTTGTTTCCCATGACATTCGATACAGGTGGCAATTTTGCCAGCTAATTGTATAATCTTGTCGTCTGCTCTCATCGTCATGACTTTGCCACTTGGTTCAAACTCAACCCAGAACCAATCATTGTTTACAGGATTAAAACCTTTTATTTTTCGCATCGCTGTTATGGAAATGAGACTATTATCAAACGTGTAATTTTCAGTAATTATTATTGCATCAAACGGCATCTTCCCCTTTTTATTTATAATAGTATCGTATGAAATGTCATTCACGTATGTAGTGAGTAAAGGCCCATGTGGTTCTTTTGCCTCATAGAAAGTCTTCTTGTCCGGCCACAGTTTCCAATTATGCTGATAGTTTTCCTTTTGTATTTTCTGCCAGAGTTCTTTTGCAATATCTTCCTCTGATAATTTTAATAATGCAGACATTTCTAATTCTTCCGGTTCCTTTTTCTCAACTTCAGGTGCTTCTTCTTTGGCGTATTCTGATGTTTCTCTTTTGACAACTTCTGGTTCTTCTTTCACAGTAACTTCGGGTACTTCCTCTTTCGGTTCAAATGTTTTTTTAATTCTTTCACATCCTAAATAGAAAAGGCATATTGTTAATACAAGAAACAAATGAATCTTTTTCATCTTCCTCTCCTTTTTTCGTACACGTAGTTTATAGGATTTTTATTTTATTTATGCAGGTTTTAGGGTTGAACGGACAAAGCTTTGTCTCTCCGTGCCTGATGCATTCCTTAACAGGAACAAAGAGCAGTTACTGGTATTAAAAATTAACAAAAGAATTTTGCTAATTGAATTCACGTGTGTCTCCATATCAGAAAAGGTTTAATGCGATTTGTGTTAAGCAAGACGATCTCAACACCTCCCCGGTATCGTGTGATCGGGAATAAACTGTACCTGAAATAGTTGCTGCTTGGTAAATCCAAACTATAAAGAAATTGTCAAAGTGATGGAAATGGAATCCCAAAAGATAACAAACCAACAAGGCGACAAAACCAACAAAAAATAAAGAAGTAGATGGCTTTATTCTGAGCAATACGTATTCTTTACAAGACCTGTAAAATAAAAAAAGCCTTACTGCAAAGATATCAACAACATCTTCGGCAGTAAGGCTGTCTTATCCAATACTAAAACTTCAACGGTTCGTCTAAAGACCCTTTACTTTGTGCCCCCTAATCGCTCAGGGTTTACCTTTATCGGAAACAAATTCAATTTTATAGAGCAATTTCAAATTTGAATAACTAAAGCATAAAAAAAATTTTCTGTCAAGTAAAAAACATAATCTTGAGTTCGGTGTTATTTATATTATTCACGATGATTTATAGAAACAAAGGTGCCATACCATACAAAAACAATTCACATTTTATGGAATTTTTCCTAACCCGAACGAGTCGGAAGAGTTTTTTATTTTAGTAGTGTTTTTCCTGTTTGTATACTATCTTCACAGTATATTCCATTCCGGACCGTTTGGGTTAGGGGGAAGGGGATAAAAAACGCTCAGTTTGTGTTCAGAAATAATATTAAGGGTGGCACGGACTTCGTCGCGATGGTTCGACATGCTTACCATGCACGGATGAAATCATGTCGAGCATCCTTCGAACGATAAATTTCATTATTTTACAGGAAAATCCGCCAGAGTATCCCTGGGTGATATCCTGCCGATTTTCCGAAATGCCGATGTAAGAATTTGTAACCTCGAATGTGTGATTTCTAATCGGGGTTCTCCATGGATTATAACACCCAAGGTCTTTCACTTCCGGTCCGATGCAAGGAATATTGAAACATTGAAAATCGCTGGAATTAATGTTGTTTCTCTGGCTAATAATCATGCGTTAGATTACGGATATGATGCAATGCTTGATATGTTGAAAATTTTGGATGACGCGGGTATTCATTATGCCGGTGTCAATTTCGACGAAGCATCCCGACCTGCCTTATTTAAGATAGGAAGAATAAAGATTGGATTTATTGCCTTTACTGATAATGAGCCGGATTGGGAATCCACCACAGAAATGCCTGGTGTCTTTTATATTCCGGTTAATATTCATGATAATCGTGCAAAAAGGCTTTTTGAGCTTGTTCGCCAGACCAAAAAAGAGGCTGACTTTCTGATTGTTTCGACTCATTGGGGGCCGAATTGGGGTTATCGACCCCCGGCCCGGCCACATCCCGTTTGGTCACCCCTGATCGATGCCGGTGCAGATGTTGTTTTTGGCCATTCCTGCCATGTCTTTCAGGGTATAGAGCTATATGAGGGTCGACCGATTATCTATGGCGCCGGTGATTTTATCGATGATTATGCAGTTGACGAAATAGAGCGCAACGACCAGTCTTTCATCTTTACCGTAGAAACACGCGATTCCCAAATTTATAGGCTCAGGCTTTACCCAACCGTTATTCGTGATTTTCAGGCACGGTTAGCCACGCAGGGAGAAGCAAGGGAAATTTCAGGGAAAATACAAAAGCTCAGCGCTGAATTTAAGACACCAGCCAGATACGATGAAAAAGGGCAATATATCGAGATTTTGGTATGCTGATGGGTTCACTTCGCTTAACCCATCCTACTTAACTCTTTCCACTTCAGTCTCGTCATGTTTGTTGCCTCCCAAAATTGCTAATGCTCGTTGAGCCTACAGGATATTGAGTCAATCGCTCATTCATCTAGGATATTCGCACCGAAAGACATCCTAGTCATTATTTGAAAATGATGACTGTTTTAGTACCAGTACCGAACTGCGTGATCGCGTGCCACACGAGAGATCGAGAGACTGTATCGTGCTGTTGTCCGTGGTCTGGTGCGCCCAACGGTCGGATTAAGCTGCGAGCCGACGCCTTAGACGCGCTGGCCTTGCCCTAGACACATTTGGTCGTTCGTCTGCGCCATCGCGGCCAGCCGGCTCGTCACCTTCAAACCGTTGTTAAGCGCGACGCCAGATGGGCAGCCAACGGGCAGTATCTTTAGCGTGTCAACATCTATGGCAAGAACTTTTTCATGGGCGAAATCCACTGTGGCACCCAGAACAACCTGGAAGGACCCTTCGATCTTTCCTTTTTTCTGGAGCAGCAACCTCAGGTTTGAGGGCTGGCAAACTAGTTGTGTAGCCGCTAGCACACCAAGGCGCTTGCCCCCAGCGATAAACATGTGCCTAGATGTGGTGGTCCGCTGCCATACAACGATCATTGCACAGTCTTTGTTTTCGGCAATACTGGCAACATACTCGGTTTGGTGATGAGTAGAACTCAGCCTCCGTGTTGGGGCGCTGTCGGTGATGTCACTGAAGCAGTAGGGCAGGCTAAGGCTGCTCTGCATCGCCTTTGTGTGCTGATTTGTTACGGGCCCTCCGATAATCACGGAGTTTACATCAGCACGCACAGACTGGTCGCTGTATTTCACAGGTGCATCCGCCCAGTCCACACCCAAAGCACGGAGCGTCTGCGCGATCAATGGCAGAGACATCGCCTGTCCGTACCCCATGTCGCGCTGTTCATCTTTTTTCACCCGATACCCAAGCACAATCTCCAATGGCTTTGGCGGGACCTCGGGGAATACCTCGTTCCAAAACTGAAAGATGGGACTGTAAGCACGATACTCCCTCCAAAGCCACAAAATGCCGATGCCAACAAGGCTAGCACAGAGCCCGCCAACGACATTCTGTGTCAGCGGCCAATTGAAGGAAACCCAAATGAGATAGGTAATGCCAGCGAGCCCAAGGGCGCTCAAGGCTCTCCATATCCAGGCGCGCAAGCCAGATCCATGAACCACGTCGTTTAGCAAGCGTCCGACTACCAAGTCTTCAGTCCTAATACTAAGTATCCGTACTAATAGCCATCTTATTACGGCTATTAGTACATATAATACGTTTGCAAGTGACTTATTATACGGCCATTTTGGCATATAATAAAGTTTGTAGACTATTTACCAAAATATTAAATAATTGGCAAAACAATGTCAAGTTTTTAATGAGTGAAAAACTCATCTGTTAGAAGTAAAAAATTACTTAAAAAGAGAGAAATTTATGGACAAACCTAAAATCTTTGATCAGGTGCGTGATGCGATTCGGGTAAAACACTACAGAATGAGAACCGAAGAAGCTTCTGTTCATTTGATTAAACGATTTATCCTTTTTCACGAAAAACAGCATCCATTACACATGGGACAAAATGAAGTCAGTAAATTCCTTTCTCATCTTGCTGTTGAGGAAAGGTGTCTGCTTCCCACGTAGAATCAGGCATTAAGCTCTCTTTTGTTTCTCTATCAGGAAGACCATTATGCCGATGGATTCACCGCGGTTAACGTAAAGAACTAAACATGTTGACTTGCATATTCAAAAGGTCTAAAATGATAGAAAAATAACACCAGAGCTCCCCTTTCTTAGATTTAATCCTTTAATATTGTTGGTACTTATTCAGTAGGGCTAAATATGCCTGCAATACGATATGTCCTGAGCGAATATGTGGAACATGCTATGGCACAGGCCCTTTATGACAAGCTTGAAGACGGTACATTTGCCGGAAAAATTCCGATTTGTAAAGGAGTTATAGCCTTTGGAAATACTTTAAGAGAGTGTGAAAATGAACTACGTTCAACACTCGAAGATTGGATTCTGTTAGGATTAAAACTGGGACATTCTCTACCTGTAATTGGAGAGATTGATTTAAATAGGGAGCCAACGAGTGAGCCGATGGATTCCGTGTAAACGTCGGGATTTCATTTGTCGGTTACGAATACTTGGTTTTGATGGGCCATTTTCTGGAACAAGACATCAGTTTATGGTTTATAAACGGCATCGTCTGTCAATTCCATCTAATTCTGAATACTCTATTCCTCAGCTTCGAATGATGATACGTGAAGTAGAAGAAATAATAGGTAAAGAAATTACTGCAGATGAATGGAATTGCCTGTAAAATTAAGGAGAGGAGTATAGTAAGCATAGAGTAAGGAGCCTATAGCAATGATTGCCCATTATGGCACTAGTCAATAACAAGGATTCGACACCTTTCCCTTAAATGATAAAAAAATAAAACAGTAATAATCTATTATTTAATTAAGGCTATTAATTAATGTTTTTTAACCAAAGTATTTATGAAGAGATTATTAATAAATGGGAAAATGCTGCCAAATTTACCAATCGTCCTGAAATGCTAAAGAAGAAACCCCTACAAGAGGATTTAGCTAAACTGGTTGAAATTGTTTTTTTTTGTAAGTTTAAAGACAGAAGAAGGAAAAGCAATTAAAACACGTATCATGTTGGTAGATACCGATACATCCAACGCTTCGTTGACGTTTAACAGGTACAGTAGCGTATTATATTTGCCATTTAACTTACCTTTAGAATTAACCTCCGAACAATTACGTAAACTGTCTTTATCTTTTGACCAAACAAAAACAGCATTAGTCATTTCAAAGAACGCAAACAAATTCATTATAAATGGATTTGTCTCTTACGGGGCCCGTTTAT
The DNA here is from genome assembly GCA_021646415.1 of Candidatus Brocadia sp. Taxonomy (NCBI): domain Bacteria; kingdom Pseudomonadati; phylum Planctomycetota; class Candidatus Brocadiia; order Candidatus Brocadiales; family Candidatus Brocadiaceae; genus Candidatus Brocadia; species Candidatus Brocadia sp. The sequence continues at coordinate 5,615 of SOEU01000004.1, read as the reverse complement.
CACTTATTAATAAGGTTGGCCAATGTAGTGCTATTCCAGAGTACTTAATTGTTAGTAATAATAAACCAGGTTCAGTAGATATTTCTTTTGGGAATTTTATCATTGGGCGATTAGAAGATGGTAAGTTTTACGAATCAAATCCTGGTCCTACGGCATCTCAGATATATATTGAATATTTGTTAGAGTACATCAAGAAACATCAGGGATATAAAAGATTTGGAAATTCATATTGGTTATCGTACCGCGATTGTTTAACTGAAATTTACACCCAGACTTCACTCCTTCTAAGAGGAGGAACAATAATCTGGCTTCCCAAATCAACTATTGATTCTGCAGAAAAAGATATTAAGGGTGGTTTTAAATTTAAGAGATCTATTTCAGGAATTCAACTCCTCTATGATCTTATTAATGAATCAGACCCTGAAATAAAGGGAATCATACTTCAAAATATATGTGACCACATCGATTTGTTAGTACAACTTACCGGTATTGACGGAGCACTTATAATTGATGAGGAACTTAAACCGCTTTATTTTGGTACTCATTTGAACTCAAATGATTGGCAAGGAAATATATTCCTAGGGCCTACAAAAAAAAATCCAAATGTTGAAAAATTCGATATCTCTGTATCTGGTTATGGAACTAGACATAAATCTGCAATAAAATTTGTTGGTAATCATCCAGGTTCGATTGCGTTTGTTGCTTCTGAAGATGGTCCTGTTAGAACTATACTTAACTATCAAAATTCCCTTTATTTATGGCCCGACTGTACCAATACATCGGCTTTAGATTAATAACAACCAATCAATCTTTTTATAATAATTAATAAGCTTTACCCTCCAAGATATACTTGTTTTATTTTTTCTTCGTGGACAAGTTCTTCTTTTTTGCCCTGCAGGACAATCGTGCCGATGTTAAAGACATACCCTTTATGGCATATCTCGAGGGCCTTTTTAGCATTTTGTTCAACAATTAAAATGTTCGTTCCGTTCTTATTAATCTCTATTAGCTTTTCAAAGATTGCCTTTACAAAATTAGGTAAAAGCCCTAATGACGGTTAGTCAACATTAAGTATTTTATCCGTAGTTGAGCTATGGAATAAAACCGTACCGATTTTATTTGAGTCTGCGAAAAAAGAAACAATCTTATAATTCCCCTTTGCAAGCTCAATTACGAGTCATGGTTGTGGCAATGGTTGTGGTGTCACACCTTGATTTGTGATTTATCATTGATTTTTCTGTTTTTCCTCGTGCCTCTGTGTCTCTGTGGTAAAATTTCTTTTTAAAATTCCTCATGCCCCTTGAACCTTGTATTTTCTTGGATCTGTGGATGCAATAATCGCCGACACGGAATGCTGGTTGAATCCTTTGAATCCTACGGTTCTCTGGATATTTTCAGGCGTCCGCCTTGTGGGTTTTATATTCATTTAATTTATTGAAATAAAAGAATCCCGGCGTTTGTGTCTTCTTGCATCTGTTGTTCTGATCGAAAAGGAGCTTCATGACTGCGTTATCAGCAACTGACGCTCACGGTCTGCTGCATAGCTCAAACATGCCTGAATGTCTTCCTTCGTCAAGTAGGGAAAATCTTTTAGTATTTCTTGTGTGGTCATACCGGCTGCCAAATAGGACAATACGTCATATACCGTGATGCGCATACCACGAATACACGGTTTACCGCAGCGTTTCCCAGGTTCAATTGTTATTATTTCTTGATATTTCATATTCGATTTGAAATTCTTAAGTAAAGTATTTTAAATCGTAATAAGAGGGTAAACGATTGTAGAAGCGTGACACAAAATATACCTGAATACAGTGTTTTTATCAATATTGAAAAATCAGCAACAGCAATAATGCTAGGAATACATTTACCTTTAATCTCGATACAGTCTCGTAAGGTTGGGTTGAGGAACGAAACCCAACAATCTAATTTGGCATAGTAAGGAAATAATGCAATATCGTAGATTACCATACCAGCAAAAAGAATGGGTTCTTCTTCGCTGTAGTAACAGACAAGAATAGGCACAAAGAATATTCATCCTGACTCGGTCAAGCACGGATGGGTAAAAGTCCTGCATGTAATGTTAATCCTTCCCCTCATCTCCGCCTTGATTTTCGGTTGTATTCTGCGGTCTCTTTGTGTTATATTCTTCACTGAAAAGGTGAATCTCATTTAAAATGTTCTCAAGTCCCAATTCCCCTGGAGATTCCACATTTTTTATGCCTAATCCTGCAATAATGCTTCGCCTTGTTTGCAGGATTTAGTATAAGTAATACTACTTATCGGCTATCAGGTATATCTTATGAAAGTAAAAAATAAAAATAAAAAAAATATTTTTAAGGTAGGCATATCGGGGTCCTACGGTGGTCTGAATTTGGGTGATGAGGCAATATTGCAAAGTATTATTACTCAGTTGCGTCAATCTTTGCCCGTGGAGATTACCGTATTTTCACGGAATCCTGAAGATACTTTACGACGGCACCATGTTGAGCGGGCGGTACCGGTTCGTAACATAACCCGTGATGAGGTACTTCCTGAGATTGAACGGCTCGATCTTATGATTCTTGGTGGAGGAGGAATTTTATTCGATCCGGAGGTGAAAATATACTTACGGGAAGTAGTACTGGCGCAAGAGAAGGGCGTGCCGACAATGGTCTATGCCGTAGGTGTCGGACCACTGAATGACCCAACTACCAGGGAAATGGTGCGGGATTGTTTGAACAGGGCAACAATAGTGACTGTTCGTGAGCGGGATGCTCAGAAGGCACTGGAGGAAGTGGGAGTGAGTCGTGAGATCGTGGTGACAGCGGACCCCGCACTTCTTCTCAAGCCTGAGCCTCTGCCACCCGGTACATTAAAAAGGGAGCATCTCGATGGACAACGTTGTATGATAGGCATGTCTGTCCGTGAGCCGGGGTTCGCTGCCCCGGATATCTCCGAAGATCATTATCATGCGCTTTTAGCAGATGCAGCTGATTATATGGTGGATCGTTTCGATGCCGATGTGATATTCATTCCTATGGAGCGGCTTGTGAAGGATATGCAGCAGTCCCATGCGGTAGTTGCTCGTATGCTTCGTGCATCACGGGCCACCGTGTTGAAAGGTGAATATACGTCAGGACAACTGCTCTCTATCATTGGGCATTTGTCATTTGCAGTCGGTATGCGTTTGCATTTTCTCATTTTCTCGGCGATCCAGGGGGTACCTTTTGTTGCACTGCCGTATGCATCCAAAATTAGCGGGTTTATTGAGGGATTACACATGATAATGCCTCCTCTCAATTTAGTGAACGCTGGCAGGCTTATAGCTTATATAGACCGATCCTGGGATAAGCAGCGTTTGCTGCAGAGGCAAATCAACCGTGCTCTTCCAGGGCTGAAAAGGCGTGCCCTTGAGAACAATACTTTTTTGGTACGCTTACTGAAGGAAGGCCGGAAGCGAAAAGAAGGTTTAACAAGAAAGTCATCCGATAAATTACTTATAGGAGGGTAGGGGGGTGCCTGTACTTTCCCATCCGATGCATCCTGTTTCTGTCAATTTGCCAGCCCGTTCTGCGATAGTTGCTGCTGAGACAGATGTGCTTGTCGTTGGTGGTGGTCCGGCAGGACTGGGTGCCGCTCTGGGTGCTGCAAGGGCAGGTGCAAAGGTCATTTTGGCCGAGCGTTATGGTTTCCTTGGTGGTAATGCAACAGCAGCTTTGGTTATGCCTCTAGCATCAACTTATACAGAACATCCGACCCAAGAACAGCCTGCCGCCACAACGCTATTCCCCACAGACCATGGACCGGGTGAACCTGTAATAGCAGGTGTGTTTAAGGAGCTGATCAACCGCCTGATAAAATCGGGGGGAGCTATTCCGCCATCTCCTAAAACAGGCCATATGGTACCCTTTGATCCTGAGATATTCAAACTCATTATGTTAGAAATGATGGATGAAGCTGGCGTAAATATTTTGTTGCATGCATTCGCAAGTGATATTGTTGGTGATCAGGGGAAGAGAGGGGTTGTTTTCGAGACAAAATCCGGCCCTGTAGTAATTAAGGCGCAGGTTGTTATTGACTGTACCGGTGATGGTGACGTGGCAGCTCGGGCAGGAGCCCAATATGAAATAGGGCGGGATCAAGATGGACTGGTGCAGCCTATGACATTAATGTTTCGGTTGGTAGAGTTTGACCGCACGGCTTTTAAGGCATATGTAAATGAACATCCTGACCAATGGTACGGTGTTCACGGGCTTTGGGACCTTATCCGTAAGGCTACCGATGCAGGTGAACTCGAACTGCAACGGGAAGATATCTTGTTTTTTGCAACTCCGCACGAACGAGAGGTAAGTGTGAACAGCACGCGCGTAACGAAGATGCTGGGTACTGATGTATGGGATTTGACATATGCAGAATGTGCAAGCCGCCGGCAGATGCATCAGATCGCGTCATTTTTACGCCGTTATGTGTCAGGTTTTGAGAAGACATATATTGCTCAAAGTGGGGTAAATATTGGTGTGCGTGAGACAAGAAGAATCCTGGGAGATTATCAACTCACGGCAAACGATGTATTGAATGCCCGCAAATTTCCTGATGTTATTGCACGCTGTACATATCCTATAGACATGCACAATCCCGAAGGCAAAGGAACGGAATTTAAACGGCTACCTCCGGGGGAAGCATATGATATCCCCCTGCGTTGCCTTTTGCCGAAAGGTGTTGAGGGGATCATTGTTGCCGGCCGTTGTATTTCGGGCACCCACGAAGCCCATGCTTCGTACCGTATAATACCTGCCTCTATGGCAACGGGGCAGGCAGCAGGGGTATGCGCTGCGTTTGCATCTCTCAGAGGTAAAACGTTACGAGCTATACCGGTAGTGGATATCCAGAAAGAACTCTTGCGTCAAGGTGCAAATCTCGGTCATGTGAAATGATAGGAAACCGCGTTTTCTCTTTGGAGGTATATCAGTTTTGCAGGTTGGGTAAAGCGAAGCGCACCCAACGAGATCATTGTCCTGATGGGTTCACTTCGTTTAACCCATCCTACTCAACTTTGAGGGAGAAGAAGGTGCAAAAAACAGTTGCAGGTATTTTAAAAGATGCACTGATAAATAAAGCGGAGCTAAACAAAAGTAGTTAAAAAGATCCGGGATTTACTCGTGTACCTTCTTTAAGACACCGTCTTGTATTCAAATCATGTAACAATTCAACAGGGCGCAGAGAACACTGGGAAAAATAAAGACGTAAGAGGACGTATCTTTATTGTTGATAAAAAAATTGATGAACAAATCGGATAAATAAATTGTCATTTTGAAAGATCCGACACCTTTAGCTCTCCCTTTAGCTCTCCTTTAGCTCTCCTCAGGCTCAGGATTGGCTTGGCTATTTATATTATCACGGGTTATCGGGCATTCGAAAAAGAAAGATTTATATTGCCGGAACAAACCACGGTTATTTCCAAAGGGCAATGCAGTTAACTCATGCGGCGGCCAGGCAGGGGTATGCTCCATAAGCGCTAACTTGTTTTATTGACAAATTTTATTCATCATGGTATTTTTATAACAATTATCCCGCTACTTATAGGAGAACAAAGCCATGATGAATGAAGATTGGGATCTTCTCAAAACCTTTTT